>JBGPCS010000088.1:0-8396 GCA_041481875.1 Sulfurifustaceae bacterium | reverse complement strand
TTGGACCCAGATACTGCTCATGAGCGCGTCGGCGGTACCGCTGGTGCTGATCGGGATCGAAGCTTGGCGTTGGATCGGCGGTTGGTGGTCGCCGCTGCCGCTGGCGGTGAAACTCGCGATCGGCGCGGCTCTGTGCGCCGCAGCCGGCTTTACGCCGCGATTGTTTCGCGAACGAAACTCGAACGCCGCACCGCTCACGCGCGCGGACTGGCAGGCGATGCTGGTGATCGGCGTCGTCGCCGTGTTTGTCATCTTGTTTTGGATGGGCGCCGAGCAGGCGGGCGGCACGATGAATCTTTTCGCCGACAAGCAAACCGAGCGCATGATTTTCGGCTGGGAAATGCCGACGTCCTATTTTCAGGCGATCAACCCGCTCGCCATCGTGGCGTTCGCGCCGATCATGGCGGCGCTGTGGACCCGGCTCGACCGATCGCGCTACGCCGTGTCCGATCCCGCGAAGCAAGGACTCGGGATGGTCGTCCTCGGTCTCGGGTTCGTCGTTTTGGCTTTCGCGCAGGAGCGCGCTGATCTCATCGGCAAGGTCGGCCCGCAATGGCTCGCTTGCGCCTATTTGTTGCAGACGCTCGGGGAGCTGATGTTGTCGCCGGTCGGCTTGTCGTTCGTCACGAAGCTTGCGCCGGCGCGCCTGGCGGCGATGATGATGGGGCTATGGTTCACCTCGAACGCGATCGCCAATTATTTCGCCGGTGTGCTGGAGGCGATGCTGGCCGGCTCGGGCATTCCGCTGTATTGGTTCCTGGTCGCGACATCGATCGGCGGCGGCGTCGCGCTGTTGCTGCTAACGCCGCTGCTGACGCGATTGGTGCGCGGACGCGGATAATGCGGCGGCAAAAAACGGCGCTGGTCGTCTGAGACGATCAGCGCCGGACGCCACGGAGGACTTAGGCTAAATGATTCTGGTCGTATTCAAATGATGTAGCCGCGACCATTCTCGACTCACCGACGCTCATGGCCGTCATCGTCGTCATGGTCGCGATCGTGGCCGAAATCGAACCGAAAGTGCGGTTCGAAGAAGTCGAAGTCGAACATGTCGAATAGATCTCCGATCGCCGGCATATTGACCGGCACGTAAGGATTGCTCTTCTTGTGGATCGGGTTCGGCAGATTGTCCCGGCTGCGATGGGTCAGCGGTTTCAGATGCCAGTTACGCTCGATGAATTTCAGAATCGAGACGTGGTCGGTGTAGCTGTGGACCACTTTGCCGCCGCGCGAGAACGGCGACACCACGATGAACGGAATGCGCGGACCGTCGCCGAAGAAATCGATCGGCTGGATGAAACCGGAGTCGTAATAGCCGCCGCCCTCATCGAACACGACGAAGACCGCGGTCTTCGCTTTCAACCTCGGGTTGGCGTCGAGCTTCGCCAGGATGTTCTTCACGTATGCCTCGAACAGCCCGAGTTTGGACGTCTGTGGGTGGCCGTCGAGCGCGCCGTCCGGATGCGCAAACGAAACCGCGGGCAGAGTGCCGTTCTCGATATCGGCGAACATATCCATCGTGTCCTTCAGATGCTCCGCGCGCTGCGCGGCGTCGGTCATGACGGAAGTCTGGAACTGGAACGGATTGCAGATCTGGCAATAGCCGCTACCCGCCATGCCGGCAATCGCCCGGTTGAAGCCGCCGCCGTAGAAGCGCCACGAGATATTCCTTTCGTTCAACGCATCGCCGATCGAACGCAGGTTCGACGGCGGCACGAAGGTCCCGGCGGTGCGCAGCACGCCGTTCGGCTGATACGCGGGATTGGTGTTGTTCAACATGTAGTAGTGGCCAGTCTCGCAGTTCGGCTTCGCGTGGTAAGGCAATGTGGCGAGATAGCTCACAATCGGGCCGACACCGGGCTGCGACGAATCGGCGCAGTTGCTCCAGTTCCCATCGACGGTGTAGTTGTTGTTCGTGCCCGGTCGCGGATTCGGATTGGCGATGAGATTTGCCGGCGGCGGCGTCGCGTTGCCGCTGCCGTCGCTCCAGAAAATCGCGTCGCCGAAGCCGAGCATGATGTGGTTCGCGCCGGTGCCGCCCTGCACCGATTGGTGGAAGTTGTCGCTCGAGGTGAATCGGCGTGCCAACTTCTTCAGAAACGGCGCATCGCCCTGGCTCACGTTGAAGAACGCCATCGAATTACCCAAGCCGTTGTTGTTGGTCGAGAACGTCGTAATCACGAACGGATACAGATCGCTCAAGCAACCGCTCGGATTCTTTTTCGTGGCGTTGGCGACGCTGCAATCCGACTGTTGCCACATCTGATAGAACCGATGCGTGGTGTCGCCGGTGTAGGCGTCGTACGGCATCGTCGGTCCGGTGAGCTGGAACACGCCGTTCGGAAGATTCGCGGCGTTCGTCACGCGTGTATCGAGCGCACGCTGCGGCAACCCGGTCGCGCCGGTGGTGAGCAGCACAAGATCCTCGGGCGCGAGATCGGTTTCGCCCGCCGCTTGTGCAACCGTGTTGAACGGCGGTGCGGTGTCGCGGGGCGCGGTCGGCGATCCACCGGTAGTCGGAGGCGGGAGAACCGCATACGGCGTCTTTATCGGCGCGGCGATGTAGTACGTCGGTTGCGGTGGCACGATGAACTGCGCGGAGAGATCGAAGTCGCGACCGGGCGTGCCGTCGGCGTTGACGATGTCCTTCGACAGTAAATTCGAAATGCTCTGACCATCTCTCGGCTTGTGTGTCCCGAACGTATGATCGAAAGTGCGGTTCTCGCCGATGAGAACGATGACGTGCTCGATCGGCGTTTCCGTGAGATGCCCGCTCCCTTTATCGTGCTCTAGCGCGTGGGACGCCGGTATGCCGAGCTGCGTAGCGAGTGCCGACGCGATAGCGACCGCGCTCCTGAGTTTCCATCGTGATGATTCGTTCATGAATGATCTCCTGGGGTTTGTTCGAAGTTGCTTCGCGAGTGATGCCGTTCGCGCGACAACGTTATGCCCCGGACATTTCACGGCGGTGACGCGGAGGTTATTGTCGAATGAATCGCGCCGAGCGGGGCGGCGCGCGCCTTGCAACGAAATTGCAAAGACTTGACGAGACCAGAGCTTCAGGAGGTAAACGCGGCGGAATCTCGCGACGTCTACAAGATCTTGGAGAAATCTACCGGCTATTAAACTCGCCGGTCGCGGTGCATGTCCGCGTTCACGTGCGTCGTCTCGACGCCCGGCTAACCGGCGGCGTTCGCCGTTATGTTCTTAGGATTGCGATACGCGCCGACGGCGACGACGAACTGTCCGACGCGCTTAAAGTAGGTGTTCTTATCGCTGTATTCCCCGGTGCACGGGTTGAACCACTGATACTCGACCCAGCCTTCCCCGCGCTCCCTCGCGATACGCAGTATTTGCTCGATGTAGCGCCGGCCTTTCGCGTCTTGCGCGTTCAACGCGCTCGTGCCGATTCCTTGCGGATAGGCGCCGTTGACCCACATCGTGCCTTCGAGATCGATGACGATGACGTAAAGGTCGCGCGGGAAGAAGTCGCCTTCCGGGTCCATGAAATTCCTGAACGCCCGCTCGTGCCCGAGCTTCTCGACTTGCTCGACGGCCTTGAGCGTGAGTGCCTTCGCTTCGGCGGCCGAAGCGTTCGAGCAGTCGTCGTCGATCGCACCGGCGCCGGCGATCCATCCGAATAAAACAATAAGGGCCAACCAACGTGTGCCCATGACATGCCCCGACATCATTTTCCTATCCGGATGCTAGCAGGATGCAGCATTGAGCGGCAATCGCGACGATCGATCGATGGCGAATCCGGGATTCTCGGTGCGAACGATATGTGCGTCCAAGTCGTTTGTACGGGCGGGCATTTCGCAGGGCGTCGGTGGGTCTGCCCAGCGATTACCCCTGCGCGTTCGGCGCGTAGACAACGCTCAGCCGACGCGAGCGAGAAACCCGATCAACGCATGGTTGAAGGCCGCCGGCTGATCGATATTTGCCGCATGTCCGGCATCGGCGATCACGACTTTTTCGGCGCCGCTGATCTTCGCCGCCATATAGCCCGCCGCGTTTAGAAACGCCTTGTCGTTCGAACCGACGATGATTATCGACGGCACCTTGATCTCCGGCAAAGAACTGATGACGCGCGCGTCGCGTTGCGTCAGCATCCCGCGGGCGGCCCTGACGAGCCCCTCCGCCGAGCGGTGCGCCGACGCGTCCACCTCGCGGCTGCGCCCGCGCAACGTGTCGAGCCCGGTTGCTTCGAAATCTTTCGCCCGACGCTCGGCGTTGGTATTCCACTGAGCGCGGGCGTCGTCGTTCTTGAAGCCGGGGCCGCAGTCGATGATGAGCAGCGCCCTGACGCGGTCCGGGTATGCCAGATGAAACGCCAACGACATGTAGCCGCCGAGAGATAAGCCGCCCACGATGGCCCGCTTCGCGCCGATTCTATCGAGCAGTGCCGCCATGTCCGCTACCGTGTGCGCCTCGCTGTAGAGTGCCGGATCATCGGGGCAGTCGCTGCGTCCGTGGCCGCGCATGTCCCAGATGACGAGCCGGTGAGTCTGCGCGAGCGGCTCGACCTGGCCACGCCACATGCGCGAGGTCGCGGAGAAACCGTGCGTCAACAAGACCACCGGTGCGTCGATGTCCCCATGCTCTTCATAGTAAATGCTGACGCCGTCTCGTTGGAGTATCGCCATGCGGAGATTCTCGATGTCTATTCGCCGGTGAAGCGCCCGGTGCGCCGTTCTTTGACGGCCTGTACGCCTTCGGCGTGATCTTTCGTATCGAAGAGTTTGCGCTGCTCGACGTGCTCGCGGTCGGTCTGCGCCTTGACCGCCGCGGCCAAGTCGCGCCGCAGCGTTGCGCGCGTCGCTTGCACCGCGAGCGGCGCGCCCTCGGCGATCTCGGCGGCAAGCGCGAGGGCCCTCGGGCGCAGCGTTTCTTCCGGCACGAGCATATCCGCCAATCCCCAGTGGAGGGCGGTCTCGCCGTCGATGCGTCGGCCCGTGAGAAACAGCAGGCTCGCGCGCTGATTGCCGATCAACCGGGGAAGTGTATGCGTGAGGCCGAAGCCCGGATGAATGCCGAGCTTGACGAAGTTGGCGGCGAAACGGGCGAGTGGAGAGACGACGCGAAAATCGGCCATCAGCGCGAGCCCGAGGCCACCGCCGACCGCGGGTCCCTGGATCGCGGCGACGCAAGGTTTTTTGCAAGCAAACAAACGCACGGCTTCGGAGTACAGCGGGTTCGAATCGCCCGTGCGGCGTTCGCCGTCGCCGTTCGCTTGGAAGTTCGCACCGGCGCAAAATGATTTTCCTTCCGATGCGAGCACGAGCACGCGGCAGGACCGGTCCCGATCCAGGGTTTCGAAGGTGTCGGCCAAATCCCGCACCAAGGCGAGATCGAAAAAATTGTGCGGCGGGCGTCGGAACTCGACTAGCGCCACGTGCCCGGTTCGTTCGACAAACACATCGCCTGTCATGGCTGCGATCCTGGAGTGGTGCGATGCCTTCTCAAGGCCGTCATTCCCGCGAACGCGGGAATCCGGATATTACAGTATTTCTAATACCTCGATCCCCACTTTTGCCGGGTAGGACGCCCGAATGCCGCGAAGCGCAGGACGCGCGCGAGCGGCCGCGGGGATGACGAACTAAAGGCAAGCTCGTCATTTGCGCAGACCGAGGAGGTTGCGCGCGATCACCCAGCGGTGCACCTCCGACGGTCCGTCGTAGATGCGCATTGTGCGCACGCGGCTTGCCATGAGATGCAGCGGCAGCTCCTTGGTCATGCCCATCGCGCCGTGCGCCTGCATCGCCTTGTCGATCACGTCCCACGCAAGCTCGGTTGCGTGTACCTTGACCATCGAGATCTCGGTGCGCACGTCGCGTTTTTGATCGAGCTTCCAGGCGGCGTCGTAGGCCATTAATCGACACGCATGAATTTGTGTCGCGCTGTCGGCGACCCACCATTGAATCGTCTGGCGCTCGGACAGCGGTGCACCGAAGGTCGAGCGCAGCGGCGCATATGAACAAATCATGTCTAGCGCGCGCTGCGCCATGCCGATGCACCACGCCGCCATTTCCAGACGACGCGTGGAGAGTCGCAGCTGCATCGGCGCGAAACCCTGGCCTTCGACGCCGAGGAGCTTCGCTGCCGGCACGCGGCAGTCGTCGAACACGACTTCGTACGTCGCGGCGCCGCCGATCATCGGAATTCGGCGGGCGACCTCGAAACCCGGCGTGCCTTTATCCACTAAGAACGCTGAGATTCCCCCGCGCGCGCCGAGCGTCTTGTCGGTCACCGCCATCACGATGGTGAAATTGGCTTCGGCCGCACGGCTGATCCAGATTTTGCGCCCGTTCAACACCCAATCGTTGCCGTCGCGCATCGCGCGCGTCGTCATGGCGGCCGGGTCGGCGCCGGCGCCGGGTTCGGAAATCGCGATGGCGGAGATAGTTTCGCCGCGCGCGTACGGGGTTAGATACTGTTCGCGCTGGGCGGCATCGACCGTCGCCATCAGCATGCGCAGGTTCGGCGAGTCGGGCGGCAGCACGTACGGAGTGATCGTGTGTCCCATTTCCTCGTTGACGCCGATCATCGCGACCGCGGGCAGATCCGCGCCGCCCATGTCTTGCGGAGCATCAAGGCCCCAAAGCCCAAGCTCGCGCGACGCAACGTCGATTTTCGCCAGCTCCTCGCGCGTCAGGCTTGTGCCTTGGCCGGCGGCTTCGCGCTTCAGCACCGCCGGCTCGAGCGGTAACAGAAAATCCTTGACGAAGCGCGCCGTCAGCTCTTTCAGCATGCGGTACGATTCGTCCAGCTCGAAGTTCACGGGTCGTTCCTGATCACTTGTAATAGTTTGTTAACCGCCAAGGACGCAACGTTTCGAAACACCTCTCTTTTTTCCCTTGCGTCCTTTGCGTACTTGGCGGTTCGACTATCACCACGCCAGCTCCAGAATCTCTTTCACGTCGGCCGGACCCCTGATCGGCCGCGGATTCATGCGCACCGGCGGGTAACTCATCGCGCGCGCGGCGATTTCATCCAGGTTCTCGCGCTTGATGTTCACGGCACGCAAAGAGCCGGGTTGATCGAGCCCCGCCACCAGCTCCGCGACGAGATCGGCCGCCGGTCGTTGTGGCGCGTCCATCGCGTCGGATAGTGCGCGTTGGCGCTCTCGGTTTATCGCGGAGTTCCAGCGCAGCACCGCGGGCAGCATGACGCACGAGGTGTGACCGTGCGCGACGCCGAAGCTCGCGCCGAGCGCGTATCCGATTCCGTGGCTTGCGCCCATGCCCGCGCCTGCCGCCGCGGCGGCGATCGCTTGCCACATGCCGAACTGCGCATCGAGTCGCGGCTTCAGGTCGCGCGGATTCGCCTTGATCTGCGGAAGCGATCGCGTCAGCAAGCGCAATCCTTGAAGCGACAGCGCTTCCGTCGCCGGGTTAGCGGACGCGGAGCAATACGATTCCACCGCGTGATCGACGGCGCGGATGCCGGTGCAATACAGCAACCAATCCGGCGTGTCGAGCGTGGCGGCGGGATCGAGGATGACTGAGCGTGGCACGAACAAGCGATGGTTGAACGATTGTTTCGTTTGCGTCTTCGAGTCCGTCACGCCGGCGTTCGGCGTGAAGTCGGAGGCTGAGAGCGTGGTCGACACCGCGATCATGCGGATCGGGTTAGTCGGCACTTCGACGTTGCGCCGTATCTCCGCGGCCACGCCGGTGCGATACGGTTCCATGGCGTCCGCGTGATCGAGCCCGAGCCAGAGGCAGAGTTGCATCGCCTTGGTCGCGTCGATCACCGAGCCGCCGCCGACCGCGATCAATAGATCGGCATCGGCGGCGCGAGCGGCTTGAGCCGCGGCGATGACGTCGTCGCGCGGACTATGCGCGCGGATCACCGCGTGAGTGCCGACGTGGCGCGCGCCGAGCGCGTCGACGATGCGGTGCAACGGACCGTCTGCGAGCCGATCGAGCGAGCGGGTGGAGACGACGAACACGCGCTTCGCGCCGTAACGGTCGGCTTCGGCGACGACGGCGGTGCCCGCCGGTTGGCCGAACACGATGCGCTCTTGCGCCTGTATGGTGAAGTTGCCGGCCGTCAGTCCGGCATGGCTGTCGCTCAATATCGTCTCCGCGGCGTGCTGGTGGCCGTCAACGGCGCGCGAACCTTCCGCGTCGTTTCGACATCTTCGCTGAAACCGCGACTGTATCGCTTTCGTCGACTTCTATCGAGAGGGCGGTGCCGCGCGCCGGCAGTCGCCGGACATCGACAGCGTAGAAGGACTTCTAGTCGCGCTGCGCTCAGAGCGGCTCAGCGACGCTGAGCAGCGCTCTGATCTTGCTTTCGATTTTACTTTTCTCGAGCTCGCGAAAACCGATGTGCGTCGACACAATTTCGCCGTGGCGGTCGATGACGAAGGACGTCGGCATCCCTTTGAG
>JBGPCS010000087.1:0-8468 GCA_041481875.1 Sulfurifustaceae bacterium | reverse complement strand
ACCAGTAACTCAGTCGCGCGTTCCAGCGCGCGTACTTGAAGTTCCGGGTCCACCCCACGCTCGAAGCGCTGCGAAGATTCCGTTTGGATTCCGAGCGACCGGGCATGGAGAGCGATCGTCTCCGGAGTGAAGAACGCGCTTTCCAGGAACACGTCGCGCGTCTCGCCGCCGACCGCCGTATCTTGCCCGCCCATGATACCTGCGAGCGCGATCGGGCCGCGATCGTCGGCGATCAGCAAACTCCCGGCGGGAGTGGTTAGCGCTCTTCCATCGAGCAGCGTCAGTGATTCACCCTGCCGCGCCTTGCGCACCTGAACAGCACCGCGTAGCTTCCCGAGGTCGAAGGCATGCATCGGCTGTCCTAGCTCCAACATAACGTAGTTGGTCACATCCACGATCGGATGCAGCGACCGCATCCCCGTGCGGCGCAAACGTTCTTGTATCCAACTCGGCGTGGCGATCCCCGGGCGCAGGTTCAATACTGTACGGCCGGCGTAGTGCGGACATTCCGCTTTAGCGAACAGCTTCACGACCACTCGACGCGGCGCCTTCACGCGGTTCTTGCGCGCCGCCGGGCCGCGTAGGGGCGCGCCAGTCAGCGCGGCAATCTCGCGCGCGACCCCGGCGACGCTTAAGCAGTCGCCGCGGTTAGGCGTAAGTTCAAGCTCTAGCGTCACGTCATCCAGCTGAAGCGCGTCGCCTAACGGCGCGCCGGCCCGAGCGGACGGATCGAGCACAAGCAAACCCGCACTGCTCTCCCCAAGGCCAAGCTCGGCCGCCGAACATAGCATTCCCGCCGAACCGATCCCGTGAATCGCGGCCGCCTCGACACGCCGCCCTCCCGCCAATACGGCACCGGGCAGCGCGAGCGCTGCCTTCATGCCGACCACCACGTTCGGTGCGCCGCACACGATCTGCAGGGTCTTTCCCGATCCCATCTCCACGACACACAGCGTAAGATGACCGGCCTTCGGATGCGGCGAAGTCGATCGTACTCTTCCAACGACGACGTGGTTAAGCGGCGGTGCCACGGTCTCGATCGCAACCACCTCCAATCCCGCCAGCGTAAGGCGCTCGGCGAGGGCACGCGCGTCCAGTCGAGGCGAAACCCACTCACGCAGCCACTGATGGCTCAGCTTCATGACGCGGCCGCGTTACCTAAATTGCTGCAAGAAACGCACGTCGTTTTCGTAGAAGAGGCGCAAGTCATTTACGCCGTAGCGCAACATGACGAGCCGTTCTACACCGACCCCGAAAGCAAAACCGGTGTAGCGCTCCGCATCGATCTTCACGTGACGCAATAGCTCGGGATGCACCATGCCGGAACCGAGCACCTCGAGCCATCCGGTCTCCTTACAAATGCGGCAGCCCTTGGCGTCGCAGAACACGCAACCGATATCGACTTCGGCGGATGGTTCGGTGAATGGAAAGTACGACGGACGAAACCGCACGGGCAGCTCGCGCTCGAAGAAGCGTTTGAGGAACTCGGTGAGCAGACCCTTCAGATCGGCAAACGAAACGTCCTCGCCGACCATGAGACCTTCCACTTGAAAAAACATCGGCGAATGCGTGACGTCAATCGAATCGCGGCGATACACCCGCCCGGGCGCGATGATCCGCAGCGGCGGGCGATGCTGTTCCATGTAGCGGATTTGCACCGGCGACGTGTGCGTGCGCAACAATCGACGCGCATCGAAATAAAATGTGTCTTGCATGGCGCGGGCGGGATGGTTCGCCGGAATGTTGAGCGCTTCGAAGTTGTGATAGTCGTCCTCGATCTCGGGCCCATCCGCGATCGCAAACCCCATACCGAAGAAAATCTGCTCGACGCGTTCGAGCGTGCGCGTGATCGGATGTAACCCGCCCATCTGCGCCCCGCGGCCGGGCAACGTGATATCAATCTGCTCGCGGCCGAGCTTGGCACTCTGCGCTGCCGTCTCTAGCTCGTTCTTGCGCCCCCGGAGCCGTTCGGTGAGCCGCTCCTTCGCGTCGTTCACCCACTTGCCGACACGCGGGCGATCTTCCGGCGACAGCGCGCCGACTTGTTTGAGCTGCTCCGTGAGCAACCCCTTCTTACCGAGATAGTGCACGCGCAGGTTCTCAATCCCGGCAGCATCGCTCGCGCTCGCCACTGCTGCCTCGGCCTCGGCGAGCAGTCTCGCTAGCTGCTGTTGCAAAGATTCGATCGTCTCTGCCATCGGCTCACCTGAGGAACTCCGTTTGTACATCGCCTCGCCTTCGGGCGAAGGGCACCGGTTAGAGAAACCACGCCAAGCCTTCGTAAAGGCCGTTCGCGCACAGCAACCCCTCCCCCGCGAGGAAAGGAATTGGCTCGATCGCTGGCGCAATCCCACAACAAAAAAGGGAAAGGCTGGCGGCCTTTCCCTCGCGTCCCGAGCGCCTCGAGGGCGCTTCGCGCGCCGACTGCTTTAGCTCGCTAGCGCCGACTTGGCCTTGTCGGCCAACGTCGAAAAAGCCTTCATATCATGAACCGCGATGTCCGCCAGTACTTTGCGGTCCAGCGCGATCGAAGCTTTCCTTAGTCCGTTCATAAATCGGCTGTAAGACAATCCGCACTCGCGCGCACCCGCGTTGATACGCACGATCCACAGCGAGCGAAAATCACGCTTGCGCACGCGCCGATCGCGATAGGCGTATTGCCCCGCCTTCATCACCGCCTGGTTTGCCGCCTTGATCGTCTTGCGGCGGGCATTGTAGTAGCCCTTGGCGCGGCTCAATACTTTCTTGTGCCGCGCACCGGTGGTAACTCCACGTTTGACTCTAGGCATCGCTCATCCTTCAGGCGTACGGCAACATTTTACGGACCAGTGCCACGTCGGAGCCGTGAACCATCGTGGTACCGCGCAAACCGCGTTTACGTTTCGAGCTTTTCTTGGTCAGGATATGGCGCAAGTGCGAATGGCTGCGCTTGAAGCCGCCGCTCGCGGTGCGCTTGAAGCGTTTCGAGGCGGCGCGATTGGATTTTAATTTTGGCATTCTGTGTAAACTCCGTATTCTCGTGGCCCGCTATCGCGCGGGACTTTCGATTAGTGCTTGTTGGGTCCGATGATCATTACCATCTGGCGACCCTCGAGGCGTGGAAACTGCTCTACCGTGCCGTGCTCTTTGAGATCCGCTTCGACACGCTTCAGGAGTTGCATGCCCAACTCTTGATGGGCCATTTCCCGACCGCGGAAACGCAGGGTAATCTTCGCCTTGTCGCCGTTCTCCAGGAAACGAATCAGGTTGCGTAGCTTAACCTGATAGTCCCCGATATCGGTTCCCGGACGGAACTTAACTTCCTTGACCTGAATCTGCTTTTGTTTCCGCTTCGCTGCGTGCCGGCGCTTGCTTTCCTCGTACTGAAACTTGCCGAAATTCATGATGCGGCAAACCGGAGGGGCGGCTTGCGGGGAAATCTCCACGAGATCGAGCTCCGCTTCCTCCGCCTTGCGCAACGCATCCTGTATGGGAACGATGCCGATCTGCTGACCGTCGGCACCGATGAGACGAACCTTGGGGGCGTTAATGCGCCCGTTTACCCGTGTTTCTTTATCCGACGCGATGTTGTTGTTCCTCCAAAAAATTAACGCCGCGGCTCGCGATCTCTCGGGTGAGGCGTTCGCTGAAGACCGTGGGCGTCATGCTGCCCAGGTCCTCACCCTTACGCGTGCGCACGGCTAGGGTACCATCGAGCGCCTCGCGCTTGCCGACAACTAGCAAGTACGGGACGCGTCGCAACGTATGTTCGCGGATTTTAAAGCCGATTTTCTCGTTTCTCAAGTCGGCCTCGACCCGCAGACCCATTCGCCGCAGGGTTTCGGTTACCTGTTGAGCGTAACCGTCCTGTTGATCGGTAATAGTAAGTACGATCGCCTGCACCGGCGCAAGCCATGGGGGGAAAGCACCGGCATACTCTTCAATGAGAATACCGATAAAGCGTTCGAGCGTCCCGAGAATGGCCCGATGCAGCATAACGGGCGTCTTCTTGCTGCCATCTTCGGCGATATAGGTTGCCCCAAGCAGTTGCGGCATGTTCGAGTCGGCTTGAATGGTACCGCATTGCCAGGATCTACCCAGGCTGTCTTTCAGGTGAAATTCGATCTTCGGCGCATAGAACGAGCCCTCGCCCGGCGCGAGTTGCCAGGAAAGACCCTTGTCGTTCAGCGCCTGCTCGAGAGCGTGCTCCGCCTTATCCCACGCGTCGTCCGTGCCCAGCCGCTTGGGAGGACGCGTCGCGAGCCGGTAGTTGATCTCGCGAAATCCGAAGTCCCGGTATACCCGATGCAGCAGATCGATAAAAGCCGAGACCTCGGCCAGCATTTGGTCTTCGGTGCAAAAGATATGTGCGTCGTCCTGGACGAAGCTGCGCACGCGCATGATACCGTGCAGCCCACCGGACTGTTCGTTGCGATGACAGGCGCCGAACTCGGCGAGGCGTAACGGCAAGTCGCGGTAGCTCTTGAGGCCTTGGTTGTACACCTGTACATGGCACGGACAGTTCATCGGCTTCACGGCGTAGAGGCGCTTTTCAGACTCGGTGATGAACATATCTGAGTGAAAGAGCTCCCAGTGCCCGGATTTCTCCCACAGCGACCGGTCCACGAGCTGGGGCGTGCGGATTTCTCGATAACCGTGATCCCGCCACAGCTCGCGCATGTACTGCTCGATCGTTTGATAGACGCGCCAGCCGTGCTCATGCCAAAACACCATACCCGGCGCTTCTTCCTGCATGTGAAACAGGTCGAGCTGGCGGCCGATCTTGCGGTGATCGCGCTTCTCCGCTTCTTCGATCCGCTGCAAATACGCTTTTAGCTGTTCATCGTTCGCCCACGCTGTCCCGTAAATGCGCGCGAGCATCTCGTTCTTCGAGTCGCCGCGCCAGTAGGCGCCGGCGGTCTTGGTCAATTTGAACGCGCGCAGTTTCCCGGTCGACGGCACGTGCGGGCCGCGACAAAGGTCGATGAATTCGCCTTGACGATAGAGCGAGATTTCTTCGTTGGTGGGAATCGCTTCGATGATCTTCGCTTTGTACTCCTCGCCTTGACGCCGGAAGAACTCGACCGCCGCGTCGCGATTCATGACCGAGCGCTCGACCGGATGATTGCGCTTCACGATCTCGGCCATTCGTTCCTCGATCTTGCGCAAATCCTCTTCCGTGAAGCCGCGCTTATAGGCGAAGTCGTAAAAGAAGCCGTCTTCAATGACCGGCCCGATCGTTACCTGCGCCTCCGGATAAAGCTCCTTCACCGCGTGCGCCAGCAGATGTGCCGTCGAGTGGCGCAAGATTTCCACGCCGGCCGGATCGCGGTCGGTGATGATCGATAGCCGCGCGTCGCCGGCTACCGAAAAAGAGACGTCGACCAGACGATCGTCGACGCGACCGGCCAGCGCGGCGCGCGCGAGCCCGGGTCCTATGTCCGCGGCAACTTGTGCGACCGTGATAGGTTGGGGATATTGGCGCTGACTACCGTCGGGGAGAGTGATTGCCGGCATGACGTACCCTTTGTTCAGTCGCGACCCGTACGAGAGGGCGAGCCGGAGTATTCGCGAATGATGCACTTGCTGTACAGGGACGTACGAATGCCGCAAGCGCAGGATGCGCAGGAGCGGCTAACGTGCATTCGCGCCGGCGAGCGCCCGCACATGGATGTGTGGGCCGGGGCCGAACCGGAGTCATAATGTCGCGTCATGGATGGTAGATGGACAGTTTCAATTGGTAGGCGCGAGTGGGATCGAACCACCGACCACCTCCATGTCAAGGAGGTGCTCTACCGCTGAGCTACGCGCCTAGGGACAACCGCGAAAATATCATAACCTCTGCCGACCTCACAAGTTTACGCGGACATTCCCCGAGGGTTACGAACGCTTGCCGCCGCGCGCGATGCCGAAATTGCGTTCGCGCAACGCGCGGATCTTGTCGCGCATCGCCGCCGCTTGCTCGAATTCGAGATTGCGGGCGTGCTGGTGCATCTGCTTCTCTAGCTTGTTCAAGAGCTTCGCCAGCGCGTTCGGCGCCAGGCCGGCGTAGTCGCCGTCCGCTTCGGCGGCGTTGAGCACGATGCGGGCCGACCTGCCGGTGCCGCCGTAGCGCGCCGGATGCACACCGTCGATGATTTCCTTGATGTCCTTCACGATGCCGCGCGCGACGATGCCGTGGCGGATGTTGTGCTCGATCTGCTTGTTGCGCCGCCGCTCGGTTTCCTCCATCGCGGTGCGCATCGAATTGGTCACACGGTCGCCGTAGAGGATCACCTTGCCGTTGATGTGGCGCGCCGCGCGGCCGATCGTTTGGATCAGCGAGCGCGCGGAGCGCAAGAAACCTTCTTTATCCGCGTCGAGAATCGCGACCAGCGACACTTCGGGCAGATCGAGTCCTTCGCGCAGCAAATTGATGCCCACCAGCACGTCGAAGACGCCGGAACGCAAGTCGCGGATGATTTCCACGCGCTCGACGGTTTCTATGTCGGAGTGTAAGTAGCGCACTTTAACGCCATGCTCGAACAAGTACTCCGTCAAATCCTCGGACATGCGCTTGGTCAACGTGGTGACCAGGACTCGCTCCCTCGCCCCCACGCGCAGGCGAATCTCCGACAGCAGGTCGTCAACCTGCGCCGTCACCGGCCGCACCTCGACTTCCGGATCGACCAGCCCGGTCGGCCGGACGACTTGGTCGATAACCACGCCGCGGCAACGATCCAATTCGTACGGGCCGGGCGTCGCGGACACGTAAATCGTCTGCGGCATCAACCGCTCGAATTCATCGAAGCGCAGCGGCCGGTTATCGAGCGCCGACGGCAAGCGGAAGCCGTACTCGACCAGCGTCTCCTTGCGCGACCGGTCGCCCTTGTACATGCCACCGAGCTGCGGGACGGTAACGTGGCTCTCATCGATCATCATCATCGCGTTGTCCGGCAGATAGTCGATCAACGTGGGGGGCGGCTCGCCGGGCTTGCGGCCCGATAAGAACCGCGAGTAATTCTCGATACCGTTGCAGTAACCCACTTCGCGCATCATTTCGAGGTCGTATAGCGTGCGGCTCTCGAGTCGCTGCGCTTCGACGAGCTTGTTTTGTTCGCGCAATTGAATCAGACGCTCGCGCAACTCGACTTTGATCTGCTCAATCGCGTTGAGCACGGTTTCGCGCCCGGTGACGTAGTGAGTCTTCGGGTAAATCGTCGTGCGCGTCAGCGGCGCCGACACCTCGCCGGTCAGCGGATCGAATTCCGCCAGAGACTCGATATCGTCCCCGAATAGCTCCACCCGCACGGCGAACCGATCGGATTCGGCGGGATAGATGTCGATCACGTCGCCGTGCACGCGGAACGTACCGCGACCGAGCTCGACGTCGTTGCGCGTGTACTGCATTTCCGCCAACCGCTTGAGGATTGTGCGCTGATCCATCGGCGCGCCACGCCGCAAATGCATGACCATCTTGAAGTAAGTCTCGGGGTCACCCAAGCCGTAGATGGCGGAAACCGTCGCCACCACGATCGCGTCCGGCCGTTCGAGCAGCGCCTTCGTCGCCGACAGCCGCATCTGCTCGATGTGCTCGTTGATCGAGGCATCCTTCTCTATATAGGTGTCAGAGGACGGAACGTAGGCCTCCGGCTGGTAGTAGTCGTAATACGAAACGAAATACTCGACGGCATTGTCCGGGAAAAAATCGCGCATCTCCGAATAGAGCTGCGCGGCCAGCGTTTTGTTGGGCGCGAGCACGATCGTCGGACGCTGCACTCGCTCGATCACATTCGCGACGGCGAACGTCTTGCCCGAGCCGGTCACGCCGAGCAGCGTCTGGCAAACGTCGCCGCGCACGAGACCTTCGACCATCGCGTCGATCGCCTGCGGTTGATCGCCGGCGGGTGCGAATGGGCTGAGTAATTTGAAGCGGCTGCTCATTGGGGTGGTCTAGCGCTTAGTTTTCGAGGTCGCCATTCCTTCGATTTGGGAACCCAGGCATCACATTTCTGGATCCCCTTTCTCGCGGGAATGACAAGCGTGAATCGGTTGGACTTTCCTTAACGATTCGGTCAATTTTACTCCGGCGACACCCCAAATCGAAGAACAGTCCGCTCTTGCGTTACCAAACCGCCGAGCGCGGCATTGACCGTATCGAAGTCGCACGCTTACTATACGCGCCTTTCCCACCTTCCTCGGTAGCTCAGTGGTAGAGCAAGCGGCTGTTAACCGCTTGGTCGGGGGTTCGAATCCCTCCCGGGGAGCCATATTAGAAGAGCCGGAGTCACCAGGGAGTCCTGCTGTAACTCACCAGTGACCCGGCTCGAATGTCGTGCTCGGACATCAAGACTCTTGCCGTCCCCGGCAGCGACAACGTCGCCTGCTCAATCTCCATTGCTACGGTTCGCCGACAAATCCAAATGACGCGCAATATCCCGCGTCCTCGGACGATCTCGTATCGGCGAGCGCACGCCACATGATACCTTGCACAAATGGGAGAAGAGCTT
>JBGPCS010000086.1:0-8521 GCA_041481875.1 Sulfurifustaceae bacterium | reverse complement strand
GTCGATGCCGGTACCGACGGGTGTCCCGCCGCTCGACATGCAACTGCAGATGCGCGCCGAAGTCGCGGGGAAAAAGATCGACGGGCTCGAGACGGTGCAAGAACAAATCGACGTCTTCAACGACATGTCGGCGGACGAGCAGCGCACACTGCTCGAAGTAGCGCTGCGCGAGCTGGACGCGTCGGGGCAGCAGGTCGAAACGATGATTCAAGCCTATCTCGAGCGCAACCTGGCGCGGCTACGGGCAATGGCGGAGGAACACGCGGGGGACGCAACACTGCCCGCGAAGTTTCTGCAGCGCCTCCTCGGCGATCGCAACCACCGCATGATGGAACGCCTGCGCCCGCTGCTGCGACGCGGCAATACTTTCGTCGCCGTCGGCGCAGCGCATTTGTCCGGGCGCGATGGGTTGCTCGCGCTGTTGGAGCGCGCGGGCTATCGCGTGCAAGCGATATATTGATATGGGAATTTATTCGTAACCGATTTCCTCGATCGCCGCCGTCGGCCGGCACCCCGTGGTACACTCCCGGCACGTCTTCAGGGCGGGGTGCGAGTCCCCACCGGCGGTAAGCCCGAAGTACCGGGCGAGCCCGCGAGCGCTTGCGATTCGACAAGAATCGCAAGGTCAGCAGATCTGGTGCGAAGCCAGAGCCGACGGTAACAGTCCGGATGAAAGAAGACACGCGTGCTTCCGCGGCAATGCCGACGTTTGGCGTTTGTGACGGATGCACGAGTCGTTGTGCAGCCCTGAAACGTTTGTCGCCAACCAACAGCGAGGAGCGTTTCATGTCAACCGTATCTCAATCTTTACCCTTCGACCATTCCTCCGATTTCGAATCTCGAATCGACGCCGCGTTGCGTGCGATGCGCGCCGGTCGTCCGGTCGTGTTGATGGACGACGACGATCGCGAGAACGAAGCCGATCTCATCGTCGCGGCGGAAAAGCTGACGGAGGAAACGATGGCGCTGCTGATTCGCGAGTGCAGCGGCATCGTATGCCTCTGCCTCACGCGCTATCGATTGCGCCAGCTCGATCTTCCGCCGATGGTCCATAAGAATGAAAGCCGCTACGGAACGGCGTTCAGCGTATCCATCGAGGCGCGCCACGGCGTAACGACCGGCGTGTCGGCGGCGGACCGCTTGACCACCGTCCGCGCCGCGATCGCCGACGCCGCCGTTCCCGCCGACCTGGTGCGGCCCGGCCATGTCTTTCCGATCGGCGCGGTGGAAAACGGCGTGCTGGCGCGCCGTGGACATACCGAAGGCGCGGTCGATCTTGCGCATCTGGCGGGCCTAAAGCCCGCCGCGGCGTTGTGCGAGCTGATGAACCCCGATGGCACCATGGCGAAGGGCACAGATGTTCTACTATTTGCCCAAGAGCATGATTTTCCCGTCGCGAGTATCGAGGACATAGTACTTTACCGGCGGGCAGGACGATGACTAAGCTGGGGCCTGGTCGATCGCATCCGCCATGCGGGAAATTCCTTGAGCAAAGGATGAAGAAACGACGTTGATCGTATCGCACGACGAAGGCAAATGTCGCGGCGCAAACGTCTAACTCGCGGACGCCGCGTGCACGCCAAACCGAGTCGGCATCGGCGCGTGCAATCGAAACTGCGCGCGCGCCGGGTCGCGCGCGCATGGCCGACGTGGCCGAACGAGCGCTTGCTCAACGTACGCGTCGGGGATCTGCCGTTACGCATCGAAGGCACCGAGCTTGCGGGCCGCATCCGTCGTCTCCAGGGCGAGATCAAAGACCGCGGCTTCAAGTTCCGACCGCACTTCTGGCTGTCGGACGAATGGTTCAGCCCCGACGGCGTGCCGGGCGTCGCGATTCCGTTCTTTCTCGCGCACGCTCGGTTGAAGCGGCTCGAGCGCGAAATGATGCTCGACGTCGAGGGCGGTTCGCCCGGGGAATGCATGCGCCTGCTACGCCATGAAGCCGGCAATGCTTTACTGAACGCGTATCAGCTGCATCGCCGCCGCGATTGGCAACAGCACTTCGGGCGTTCGAGCGAGCGCTACCCCGATACCTACGTCCCGCGTCCTTACAGCAAACGTTTCGTGCTGCACCTCGCCAACTGGTACGCGCAAGCACATCCGCACGAGGATTGGGCCGAAACCTTCGCGGTCTGGCTGCGGCCGAATTCCGATTGGCGCAAGCGCTACCGCGGCTGGCCGGCGCTGAAGAAGCTCGAATACGTCGATCGATTGATGGAGGAGATTCGCGAGCAGCCACTGCGCCGGCGCAATCGCCGCGAGGTGCTGCCGCTGCGTTCGCTCAAGATCACCTTGCGCGAGTACTACGCCGAGAAGCAGAAACGCTACGGCAAAAATCGCGTCGAGTTCCTCGACGTGGATTTGTCGCGTTTGTTTTCCGACGCCGAAGAACACAAGACCAACGAAACTGCGTCGCACTACATCCGGCGCAACAAGAATGAAATCATCGATATCGTCGCGCGTTGGACCTCGGAGTACAACTACCGCATCGGCGTGGTGCTGAAGGAGATGATCGAGCGCTGCGACGCGCTCCGTTTGCGCGTCGCGCGCGACGACGCGGCGATGAAGCCGGACATGGCCGCGTGCCTGACGACGCTGGTGATGAACAAGCTGCATACCGGCGGCTTCCGCGTGTCGCTATGAAGAAGCTGCGCGTCATGATGCTGGTGCACCACACGCTGGTCCCGCCCGAGGACCTGAAGGCGAAGGACGATCCGCGCATGGAGAAGTATCGCACCGAGTACGACGTCAAGAGCGCGCTCCTCGCGCTCGGGCACGAAGTGCAAGTCGTCGGCGTGTACGACGACCTCAGTCCCATCCGCAAAACCGTCGAGGAGTGGAAGCCGCACATCGCGTTCAACCTGCTCGAGGACTTCGCCGGCGTCAGCGCGTTCGACTACTACGTCGTGAGTTTCTTCGAGCTGATGCGCCTGCCCTATACCGGCTGTTCGCCGCGCGGGCTGCTGCTCGGGCGCGACAAGGCGCTGTCGAAGAAGTTACTTTCGTTTCATCACATCAACGTACCGGGCTTCATGGTGTTTCCGCTCGGCGGCAAAACCAAGCGCGCGAAGCTGCGCTTTCCGGTGATCGTGAAATCGCTCATGGAGGAAGGTTCGGTCGGTATCGCGCGCGCGTCGGTGGTGGAGACCGAGCCGGAATTGCTCGAACGCGTGGCGCTGATTCACGAGCGCACGCAGGGCGACGCGATCGCCGAGGAATACATCGACGGCCGCGAGCTGTACGTGACGGTGCTCGGCAATCACAAGCTCGAGATACTGCCGATTCGCGAGCTGGTGTTCGGCGAAGTCGCGCCCGGCGAACCGCGCGTCGCGACCTATCGCGTAAAGTGGAACGAGGATTATCGCAAGCGCTGGGGCATCGGCTATCAATTCGCGCGACCGCTACCGAACGGTCTCGAAGAAAAAATCGGGCGCTTATGCAAACGCGTTTATCGCACGCTAGACATGAACGGCTACGCGCGCGTCGATCTGCGCCTCACGCCGGAGAACGACATCTACGTCCTCGAGGCGAATCCGAACCCCGGCATCGCGCGCGACGAAGACACCGCACTCTCGGCGATCAAGGGCGGCATGACATACGAGGATTTCATCCAGCGACTCCTCGGCTTCGGGCTGGCGCGCCGTTCGCCGAACGCCGAAACCTGACGTCGCGTCTGTTCCGGCTTGCGGAACGAGTTGGATTGGAAGCCGCAAGTTGCTCACGCAAAGTCACTTCGTGGATAATCCATCGGGTTCACGGAAGTTCGTGCGTGCAAAAACACCGGACCGAGCAAGCGATTCCGGAGCCTTCTCGCCACCGCCGCTCTCAGGTTAATGGAGGTCACATGAGCTCGACCGCTACCGCGACACAACAAACTGGCTACGCCCTGAAGTTCGAAAAAGACGTGGCCATTGCCGTGAGCGACGGTCTAGTGTTGCGGGCGAACGTCTTCCGCCCCGACGCGGGCGAAGAATTTCCGGTGGTTCTCGCGCTCAGTCCGTACGGCAAAGACGCGCATTTTCGCGATGCGTACAAACCGCAATGGGAACATCTGAACAAACTTTACCCGGACGTCGCGCGCAACGGCTCGACCGGCCGCTACTTGCGCTGGGAAACCGCGGACCCGGAACGTTGGGTGCCGCACGGCTACGTGCTCATCCACGTCGACGCGCGCGGCTCGGGCAAGTCGCCCGGCTATCTCGATCCACGCTCGGCGCGCGAGACTTTCGATCTTTACGAGTCGATCGAGTGGCGGCGCACCAGCCGTGGTCGAACGGCAAAGTCGGGTTGCTCGGCATTTCGTACTATGCGATGAATCAATGGCAAGTCGCGGCGCTGCAGCCGCCGCATCTGGCGGCGATCATTCCGTGGGAAGGCGCGTCGGACGCGTATCGCGATAGTCGTTACCACGGCGGCATATTGAGCAACGTGTTTCCTTCCGCGTGGTGGCCACGCCAAGTGCTGTCGAATCAGCACGGCAACGGTGCGAGTGCGTATCGCGATCCCGACACCGGCGAGCGCACGACCGGTCCGGCACTGAGCGAGGCCGTGCTCGCGGGCAACCGCGTGTCGCCGCTTGAACTTGCGGAACGTCACCCGCTGGAAGACGCCTGGTTCAAACAGCAGACGGCGGATTTCTCCCGCATCACGGTGCCGCTGCTCTCCGCCGGAAACTGGGGCGGCATGGGGCTGCACTTGCGCGGCAACGTCGAAGGCTTCCTACGCTCGGCCTCGAAGGAGAAGTGGCTCGAGATGCACGGCGGAACACATTATGAAAGTTTTTATTTGCCCGAAGGCGTGGCCATGCAGCGGCGCTTCTTCGACCGCTACCTGAAGGGTATCGACAACGGCTGGGACGACGAACCGCGCGTGCAGCTCGCCATCCGCCGGATCGACGGGTTCGCGACGCGCAAGGAGCACGAGTGGCCGCTCGCGCGCACCCAATGGACGCGCTACTACCTCGACGCCACGAACCGAAGTCTCGCGCCGAGCCGCACGACCGGCGAAACACGCGCCACGTACGCCGCTTTGAGCGACGGTGTCACGTTCACTACCGCGCCGTTCGAAAGCGAAACCGAATTCACCGGACCGTTGATGGCGCGCTTGTGGATCGCGTCATCGACCACCGACATGGATATCTTCGCGACGCTGCGCTTGTTCGATCCGAGCGGCAAAGAAATCACGTTCCCCGGCGCGAGCGACCCGGCGGTGCCGATCGCGCAAGGTTGGTTGCGCGCGTCGCACCGCAAGCTCGATCCGGAACGCTCCACGCCGTACCGGCCGTATCACACGCACGACGAAATCCAGAAACTCGAACCCGGCAAGCGTTACGCCGTCGACGTCGAGATCTGGCCGACCAGTATCGTCTGCCCGAAAGGTTATCGTCTGACGCTGACGTTGCAGGGCCGGGATTTTGCCCGGCCCGAGAGCAAACATTTCTTCAAGGGCTCGGGTCCGTTCCAACACACCGACCCCAGGGACCGAAACCCCGTGGAGTTCGGCGGTGAGAATACGATCGTCAGCGGCGGCGATTACGAGTCGTATCTGTCGTTGCCGGTTATTCCGAGCTAGAGAAACTAGATCCGGGAACGCCCCGGATTGCGGCGTTACGTACCTTCGTCCGGGACACACCAGTCGGACAACAGCCTAACGCAACCCCTCAATGAGTACGCCGCGGCTCTTGAGCCGCTGATGCTCGCCGCCGTCGTGTGCGACGATCATGATCAGGTTCGGGTTGCTCTGCCGACGGAACGAATCGAGGCCACGGTGCTTTCCAACGACGAGCCGCTTTCATTTATCCGCGCCGATGAAGTACCGTAGCAATCGTCTGCGCCGGGCGTCAGCGGTCACCTCGACACGCAGAACGGATTGGAGAAGAAACTCATGCGAAAAGAACTAACCTCTGCCCTAATCGGCGTGGCGATACTCGCCGCGTCAGGCTGCGCGCCGACCCCGACGCCGAGTTATCGCAAAGCCGAAGACATGCGTGAGCGCTGGACGTGGCTCGGCGCCGACCCCGCGGAGATCGACGGTGCCATCGCCGCGATGACGTCTGCGAAAGGCGCGCGGCGCGTACCGGCGCAGTGGGACACACTCGTGCAGTACGGTCCCGGTCATTGGGTGTACGAATGGTCGAAGCTTGGCGACATTTACTTCGAGCGCGCGCAAGCCGCGGAGAAAGCGCGCGATCGTCGCGGCGCACGCGACGCGTTCCTGCGCGCCGCGACGTACTTTCAAATCGCGAAGTATCCGTACGTGAAGGACGCGGACTATCCGCATTATCAGGAAGCGTATCGCAAGAGCATGGCTGCGTACGAAAACGCCGGCCGCTACTTCGACGTGCCGCTCGAAGTCGTTCAGGTCCCCTTCCGCGGTAACGTCGTCCGCGCGTACCTGCATTTGCCGGCGGCGGCGAAGAAAGGAAAGGTTCCGCTTGTCGTCGGCTCGGGCGGCATCGACGTGTTCAAGACCGAACGCTATCCACTCATGCGCAAAGTCAACGAACACGGAATCGCGTTCCTCGTTTTGGATTTGCCGGGCGTGGGCGAGTCGAACTTCATGCACAGCGTGCCGGATCACGAACAGGTTTACATCGCGGCCGCGGCCGCGGTGACGAATCATCCCGCGATCGACAGCGGCCGCGTCGCCGTGTTCGCGTCGAGCTGGGGCGGCAACGCCGCGGCGCGGCTCGTCTTCACCGCGCCGGAGCGATTCAAGGGCGTGGTCAGCGCCTGCGGTCCCGTGCATCAGTCGCTAAACGCGCCGACCTGGGTCGCGCGCGTTTGGCCGTCACTAATCGCCAGCAGGGTTTCGCCGGTTCAGCTTGACGTCGTCATCGACCGGTTGGGCATGAGCCATCCGGAATCGCGCGGCGAGTGGGTCGCGCTCACCGAGCGTCTGCACGCGTATTCGCTCGTGAACCAAGGCTTGATCGGTAAAGACGCAAAACGCGGCTCGCTCCCGCTGCTCATCATCAACGATGCAAACGATCCGGTGGCGCCGATGTCGGACATGAAACTTCTAGCCGATGCGGATGCCAACGCCGAAATTAAGACGGTTGGAGAAAAAGGACATTGTGGGAGCATGGAACAGATTTCGGCATACTCCGCGGATTGGCTCGCGCAAAAACTCAGCGCCGGCAAAGACACGAAGCGATAGCGGCGCGAGCCGAAGCACGAGTTAACGTAGACCGGAGTTAGGTCCTGCGCACCACCGCGGATATCCTGACGATCACTCGTGTACTCGCCGGTCCGCGACGCGGAAGTTCTCGGCCGGTTCTGGTCGATACGCCGGCGGGGAAACATCTCGTAAAGCTTCGCGGAGCGGCGCAAGGTACCGGCGCGCTGGTCGCCGAAATGGTTGTGTCCGCGCTTGCCGAAGTGCTCGATCTTCCCGTGTTGCCTCGGCGCCTCGCGGTGTTGCAAATCGGCACTCCCACCGACGACAGAGGCGATGAGCTGGCGGATCTCTTGGAAGCCAGCGTCGGTGTCAATCTCGCCTTTCCCATGCTGGAGAACGCACGCGATGCGAGCGCGGACGATCTTGCCGGGTTCACCCCGATCGATCGAGCCGCGATCCTATGGCTCGACCGGTTCGTACTGAATCCCGACCGCACGATCCGTAACCCAAACATCCTTCGGGATGAGGGAAAGCTCTATCTGATCGATCACGGGTCCGCGCTCCGGTTCCAATACAACTGGCCGCAGGTGACTGAAGCGATGCCACGCGAAGTCGGCGCTACGAGTGGGCCGCACATCTTCGAAGCCGCTTCCGCATCGAACGAGTGGGCCGATCTGGACATTGTCTTTGCGAGCCGCGTCACGCGCGCGACATTGGAGGACGCCTTAGCCGCCGTCCCCGCGACGTTTCTCGCCCCACTACGGTCGAAAACCGAACGCCGCGATGCCGAGGTCACCCGCGAAGCGGCTATTCAGCGACGGCGTGCGGCGTACGTGGCATTTCTCTGGAAACGGCTGCAACCGCCGCGCGCTTTCGCGAATGAACCGCCGGTATTGCTGTCGGCAAGTTAGCACCTGGACCCTCGCGGCGATCCGCGCCAGGAGTACGGTCAATACGGCACCGAGTCCCGGCTCTAAGCTTATTCCGCTTCATGCGGACATTGGGCGAGCTCCGCCTCTGCGCTCGGCGCGATTATGTGTAAACTTTGTTTCAAACATTCCTAACTAACGCGCACGTGACCGACTTGAATATTTCCGCCCGCCTGGAACGCCTCGCGCTGCTCGAGAAGCTGCTCGACACGCGCATCCTCATGCTCGACGGCGCGATGGGCACGATGGTGCAGCGCTATCAGCTGAGCGAGGCGGATTATCGCGGCGAGCGCTTCAACGATTGGAAGTCGGACTTGAAGGGCAACAACGACCTGCTGGTACTGACGCAGCCGAAAATCATTCGCGCCATTCATGACGCGTACTTGGACGCCGGCAGCGACATCATCGAGACCAGTACGTTCAACTCCACGGCGATCTCGATGGCCGACTACGGCATGCAGGCGTTCGCTTAC
>JBGPCS010000085.1:0-8530 GCA_041481875.1 Sulfurifustaceae bacterium | reverse complement strand
GTACGAACGTTCGGAACCGGCGCTCAGCTTGCGCGGTACGGATGCTCCGACCGCAACGAGCGACGCGGTGATTGCGGGGTTCGCAAGCGGCAGGGTCGTGGCACTTCGCCTTCAAGACGGCGGCGTGCTGTGGGAGGCGAGTGTCAGCCAGCCGCGCGGTCGCAATGAAATCGAGCGCCTGGTGGACGTCGACGCCGCGCCCGTGGTAACGGCGGACGCCGTTTACGCCGCGAGCTATCAAGGAAAACTCGTCGCGCTCAACCCGCGCAGCGGCGCCGTCCTGTGGTCGCGCGACGTGTCGACCTATACGGGTATCGCCACCGACGGAGCGAATCTCTACTTGACGGACGAGAAGAGCCACGTGCTTGCGTTCGATCGACGCACCGGCGCGAGCGTGTGGAAGCAGGAGGGATTGCGCGGTCGCAGCCTCAACGCGCCGGTCGTCTATGGCGACTTCGTCGTGGTGGCCGACTATGAAGGCTACGTGCACTGGCTCGCGCGCGACGACGGGCGTTTCGTCGCGCGCTATCAAATCGGTGGAGCGATTCGTGCACCGGCCACGATCGACGGCGCGACGCTCTTTGTCGCGAGCACGTCAGGGACGCTGGCGGCGCTTAGGCTGGTACCGAAGTAGCGAGGGTTTCGTTCGAGGGCAAACGGCGCTCAGTGCCTGTTGTCACAGCCGCGAGCGCAAGAACGCCGACTTCGGTTCGGGCCTAAAGGTGTGCGCCGGCGTCGGCTACAACCACAACATATATCCCGCTTCAAATCGATTCCCCAAGCACGGGTGAAACGGCATGACGCGGATGCGATAGTACTGAAGCCCCGGCAGTCGAGGTATGAGGTCCAGGCGAAATTCGGTCTCGCCGGTCGCGGCGTCTGTCGGTCCGGGGCTGAACACGTGCGTATCATGCTTGATGAACTCGCCGCTCTCGGATTCGGTGCCCACCAAACATTCCACCAAGACATCATCCGGTGCCAACGCGTCGAGGAACGCCGCGACGCGGATAGGGAGGGCGCGGTTGGCGGTAAGTTCTTGCGCGGGCACGTCCAACCGCCGCAGGCGCACGCGCGGCCAGCTGCGATCGACCTTGCGCCGCCACCCGGCGACTTCCTTCGCGCGCGCGTAGTCGTTGCCGGACATCACCAGCCACTGGCGCCGCGCGTAGCTGTAGAACTTGCGCACGTAGTCCATCACCATGCGCTGCGAGTTGAAGTGCGGAATGAGCGACTTCATCGAATTCTTCGACATCCGCACCCAGCCGTCGGAGTAGCCGTGGCCGTTGCGGCCGTAGTAAAGCGGAAACACCTGCTTCTCGAGCGTGTCGAATAGCTCCTGCGCCTCTTCGCGATCGCGGTACGTCGCGTCGTACGCCGGACCATGCGGCGTGATCGCCCAGCCGTTCTCGCCGTTGTAGCCTTCGCCCCACCAGCCGTCGAGCACCGAGAGATTGATCACGCCGTTGATTCCCGCCTTCTGGCCGGACGTGCCGCTTGCCTCGAGCGGATGCTCGGGCGTGTTGAGCCACACGTCGACGCCGCTGATGAGCTTGCGCGCGAGCGCCTGGTCGTAGCCTTCGAGCAAGATGATGCGGCCTTGAAATTCCTGACGCTGCGAGTGTTCGTGAATCACCTTGATCAAGTTCTGCGCGGGCAGGTCGTGCGGGTGCGCCTTGCCGGCGAAGATCAACAGTCCGGGCTGTTTCGGATCGTTCAGCAGCCACGCGAGGCGCGCCGGATCGGAGAAGATCAGCAGCGCGCGTTTATACGTCGCGAACCGGCGCGCGAAGCCGATCACCAGCGTGTCGATCGACGTCGGCGCAAGATTTGCCGTGAGCCGGTCGATCAGCGACTCGCTGTAGCCGTTGCGGCGATATTGCAGAATCGCGCGTTGGCGCACGTCGGCGAGCATCTCGCTCTTCAACGACTGGCGCAGGCTCCAGAAACTGTGCGTGGGTATCTGGTCGATCTGTTCCCAATACTTTTCGTTGAGCAGCTCGTTGCGCCAGCCGTGGCCGAAGCGCATGTCGAACAGATTGGCCCACTCATGGGCGAGGAAGGTTGGAACATGCACGCCGTTGGTGACGTAAGAGAGCGGATTCTCCTCCGCCGGAACCTGCGGCCATACGAACGCCGACATGCGCGCCGCCACGGTCCCGTGAATGCGCGAGACGGCGTTGCGGTAGCGCGAGCCGCGCAGCGCGAGCGCCGTCTGGTTGAACCCGCCTTGACTCGTCGGCGTGGAGCCGAGCGAAAGGAATTGCTCCATCGAGATGCCGAGCTGTTTCGCGAACGACCCGAAGTAACTCTGCATCAGCTGTTGATCGAAGATGTCGTGTCCGGCGGGAACCGGCGTGTGCGTCGTAAAGACGGTGTTCGCCGCGCGGGTTTCGAACGCGCTATCGAAGTCGAGACCGTCGGCGACCAGCTCGCGGCACCGTTCGAGGATCAGGAACGCGGCGTGCCCTTCGTTGATGTGCCACACCGTCGGGCTCACGCGGAGCGCGCGGAGCGCGCGCGTGCCGCCGATGCCAAGCACGATTTCCTGCTGGATGCGCGTATTGATGTCGCCGCCGTAAAGTTGATACGTGATACGCCGGTCGGCGTCGGCGTTCTCGGCGAGATCGCTGTCGAGGAGGTACAGCGTGATGCGCCCCGCCGTCGCTTTCCATACCTTGAGCGTCACGTGGCGTCCCGGCAGCTCGATTTGAACTTGCACTTCGGCGCCGCTCGCGTCGGTTGCGGGCGCGATCGGGAGATCGTTGAAACTCGTCGGTATGTAGTGGGCGACTTGGTTTCCTTGACCGTCGATGGTCTGAGTAAAATAGCCCTGGCGGTAGAGCAAGCCGACCGCCACGAACGGGATGCCGAGATCGCTCGCCGCCTTGCAATGATCGCCCGCGAGAATACCGAGGCCGCCGGAGTAGATCTGAAAACTCTCGTGAAAACCAAACTCCGCGCAAAAATATGCGATCAAGTCCGTCTTGTTGTCGATGAAATTGGCGCACGCCGACTTAAGCGGCGGCTCGTGATAGCTGTCGAAGGCGGCGAGCGCACGCTCGTACTCCTCCATGAAGATTCGGTCCTCGGCCGCTTCATTGAGGCGCTGCTGGGCGACGCGACGCAGGAACACCTTGGGATTGTGGCGCGACGTCTCCCAGAGGCGTGCGTCGAGGCGAAAGAAGAGATTCCGCACCGAGCGGTCCCAGCTGTAGAGCAAGTCGTCGGCAACCTCCACGAGTCGCTTGAGCGACGCGGGGAGGACCGGTTGGACCTCGAGCGAGAAGCGGGTACCGTTCATGAATGGAATTTACGATGCCACAAGCTGGAACGTGGTGTTATAGGAAATTTCGGATTTTATTTATTTATTACCCCTCTCCCTCCGGGAGAAGGGTGAGGGAAACACCATGACTTCTTGCACCGCCGCCCCTCACCCTAGCCCTCTCCCGGAGGGAGAGGGAATTAGTCAGACGTTCCGTAGAGAATAGCCGGCCAGCCGCGAGTATAGCGAGTCCCGCGCGGAAAAAACAAATCGACGGAGCGTTAAAGCCGTTGTTTCGGCCAGCCGACCATGCGCAAGTCCGATTTCCACTTCGAGTTACCCGCCGAGCTGATCGCGCGATATCCCGCCTCGGCGCGGAGCAGTTCGCGATTGCTCTGTCTTGATGCAGGCAGCGGTTGTGTCGATCGCGTGTTTCGGGATTTGCCCGCGCTACTGCGAGACGGCGATGTATTGGTGCTCAACGACACGCGCGTAATTCCCGCGCGACTACTGGGTGCGAAAGAAACCGGCGGGCGCGTCGAGATATTGATCGAACGCGTGCTCGACGAGAAGCGAGCGACCGCACAAGTGCGCGCGTCGAAATCTCCTAAGCCCGGGCAGACGGTCAATTTGGACGGCGGGCTGTGCGCGAAAGTTATCGGCAGAGTCGGCGAGTTCTACGAGCTGGCGTTCGAGAGCGATGCGCCGCTGTTGCAGACGCTCGAACGCCTCGGCCATGTTCCGCTGCCGCCGTACATCGAACGCGCCGATGAGCCGATCGACCGCGAACGCTATCAGACCGTGTACGCGCGCGCCCCGGGTGCGGTCGCGGCGCCGACCGCGGGATTGCACTTTGACGTCGAGACGCTGGAGCGCCTGCGCGAGCGCGGCGTCGAGCGCGCGTTCGTCACGCTGCACGTCGGCGCCGGCACGTTTCAACCGTTGCGCGCGCAGGAGATCGAGGGCCAACGCTTGCACGCGGAGCGCGTCCACGTACCGCCAGCGACATGCGACATCATCAACCGCGCTCGCGCGGAAGGCCGCCGCGTCATCGCCGTCGGCACGACCGCCGTGCGCGCGCTCGAATCCGCCGTGCGCGACGGCGCGCTGGTTCCGTTGGAAGGGGAGACCGATATCTTTATCTATCCCGGCTACCGGTTTCAGATCGTCGACGCGCTCGTTACCAATTTTCATTTGCCCGAATCGACGCTGCTGATGCTGGTGTGCGCCTTCGGCGGCCCCGAGCAAGTATTGAACGCGTACCGCCACGCGGTGCAAGAGCGCTATCGGTTCTACAGCTACGGCGATGCAATGTTCATCGCGCGCCGGTAACGTTGCCGCGGCTGTTGCATGGCGAGACAATGGACGGCGCCGAGGGGTCCTCATGTAGGTTGGGTTAGCCGCGAAGCGGCGTAACCCAACGAAATCTTATCTCTGTCCTCGCTTCGGTTCTGTGGCGTTCGCGTTGTCGGCACGGGAGAATGCTATTTCGTTGGGCTCTGCCCAACCTACATTCACTTCTCCCTTGAAGGGAGAAGGTTACGATGAGGGTGGAAGGCGAAAGTCATCGATGACCGTTGACATCGCACCCTCACCCCGGCCCTCTCCCTGAAAGGGAGAGGGAGTAACAGATAACCTTCAACAACGGAGAACGCAATGCGCGTAACCAAACCAGAAGACATGAGCCGCGTTTTTGCTACGCTGGTCGAAGCCGGAGATCTCGACGCATTACTTAATCTCTATGACGCGAACGTCAAATACGTGTCGCGATCCGGTCAGATCGTCGAGGGGATATCCGAGGTTCGCAACGCGTTTCAGTGGGTGCTCGCGTTCAAAGGTAAATTCCACATCGAGAATAAATACTGCATCATGAACGGCGATACCGCTTTGGTATGCGCCGCGTGGCGCATGAATGGAACCGGCGCCGAAGGTAGGAGCGTGGACGCGCAGGGCAGCAGCACCGAAGTGTTGCGGCGCCACGCGGACGGCACCTGGCGCTATCTGATCGATAATCCGTTCGGCGCGGAGGTATAACGCCATGACTTCCGACAATCGTTCCGACGTCGAGTACTTCACCTCCGCCAACAAGAGCCTGCCATTCTCGACCGCCGTGCGAGTCGGCGACACGCTCTATCTCTCCGGCCAACTCGCCATCGACGCATCCGGCAAGCTCGTCTCCGGCGGCATCGCCGCGGAAACGCGCCAGACCATGGAAAACATCAAGGCGACGCTCGAGCGCTACGGTTCGTCGCTCGATCACGTGGTGAAGGCGCTGGTGATGATGGCTGACATGTCGGAGTGGGGAGAGATGAACAAAGTTTACGTCGGCTACTTTCAGAAACATCTCCCGGCGCGCAGCGCATTGGGAGCGAATGGGCTCGCGCTCGGAGCGAAGGTGGAGATCGAGGTCGTGGCGGTACTGCGATAGCGCGGTTTGTCATTCCCTTGGCCGAGCCCGGAAATGTGATGTAGCCTTCCGAAATGTCAATCGAAGTCACTTCAGTTCCTAGGTGAACATGGCCAAGCAACAACGCAGTCATACCATCCCGGTCGCACAGGCGCTCTCTCGGTTGCTCGGCCCGCAAGGCGAGCGTTCCGTGAACTTATTTCGCCATGGCACGTTGGAGATCAAGCTGGCAGCGCCGTTGGCCCCAAACGCGCAAACGCCGCACAAGCAAGACGAGCTTTATGTCGTCGTACGTGGCCACGGCTACCTGTTTCATGACGGCAAGCGCGATCCTTGTGGCCCGGGAGATCTCTTGTTTGTCGCGGCCGGAACCGAGCATCGCTTTGAGGAGTTCACCGAGGACTTCACGGTTTGGGTCGTGTTCTACGGGCCGCAAGGCGGCGAGGCTCCCGTCCCATAATGCGTCCGGCGCACGCCCTTGCTGTTGCTTCGCGTCATGCTCGTCGCCGCTGAGCTCGGACGTCGTGTCTGAAGAACGGCGCATGAGTTTTCCGACGTTGCGTGTGCGAGCGCTGATCGTGAGCGATGCGCATGTATTGCTCTCGCGGTTGCTATCTAGGCCGGTGTCATTCCTGCCCGGCGGGCGCGTTGATTCGGGCGAGACGCTTGAGGACGCATTGAGGCGCGAAGTGAAGGAGGAATGCGAAGCGGACGCGGAAGCGATCGAGTACTTGGGCGCGGTCGAGCATAGGTGGGTTGAGGTTCGGCGCCCGGTCCACGATTTGAATCATTTCTTTCTTGTTTCATGTCGCACGCTCACGCCATCCGACACACCGCGGTGCAATGATGCCGCAGTTGAAATGTACTGGGCACCGATTGAACGAATCGGGCTAGAGCCCATCAAGCCAGAATCCGTGAAGCGCTTGCTGCGCGGCTGGTTGGAGGGAGATCGTAGTATTTGGTGGGCGTACGAGCACGAGGCATAACAAACGATTGCAAGACCTGCGCTCCAATGTAGATTCATGCCAAACCGAAGAAGCTTTCTGAAAATTGCCGCCGGCGCGACTGGCGTTCTCGGCGCGACCGTCGCGTGGCGCGCTTGGGATCAGGGTGTGTTCAGTACCGGCGACGGACCGGCGTACGGCGCATGGAAGACGTGGGACAGCAAGAGCGCGGGCTCGCCTCGGCGTTTGGTGCACGCCGCTATTTTGGCGGCGAACCCGCACAACAGCCAGCCTTGGCGCTTTCGTGTCGCGCCCAATCGCATCGATCTGTTCGCCGATCACAGTCGTAACATTGGAGCCATCGATCCGTATCGGCGCGAAATGTATATCGGCTTGGGATGCGCCGCGGAGAATCTCGTTCTTGCCGCTGCTGCGGAAGGTTTCGAATGTCAGATCGCGCTGTTCCCCAATCCCGCCGATGTCACGCATGTCGCGCGCGTGGAGCTCGCACCCGGATGTAAAATCATTTCACCGCTCTACGGTGCGATTCCTCGTCGTCACACCAACCGCGGTGCGTACGATACGACGCGCGCGCTCGACGCGGCGGTATTCGATGAGTTGCAAGCTCTCGGTGGCGATCTCCGTCTGGTTTCCGTGCGTTGGCTTGCGAGCGCGGAGTCGCGCCGACAACTCGGCGAGCTGATCGTTCAGGCGAGCGAAGCGATCCTCTCCGATCCGGAACAATCGAGAGACAGCGCCGCATGGTTCCGGGCGACGTGGCAACAGATTCAGGAAAAAGCCGACGGCCTGACCGTCGATGCCCAAGCGCTGCCCGCGTGGATGCGCGTGGCAGCCAAAGTGTTGCCGCCGGTCAGCCAGGAGCAGGCCGACCGGATCTGGCTCGACGCGACGCGGGACGTGCATGTCGCGACTGCCGCCGCGTATGGTGTGCTGGTCGCGCGCGACCCGATGGACAACGCCAATCGCGTTCAGGGTGGACGCCTCTACCAACGCATGCATCTCTGGGCCGAAACTAAAGGCATTGCCATGCATCCACTCAACCAACTGCCCGAACGAGCCGACCGAGAGCAAAGCCTTCGTATCGAACCCCGATTCGGCAACGCCCTGAAGGAGATCGTGAGCGACTCCGGTTGGCGCGCGCTCATGCCGTTTCGGCTCGGCTATCCGACGCGCGTCGCCTTGGCGAGCCCGCGGCGGGATGTCGAACAGGTCATCGTGGGATGATGTCCGGACGCAATCACACGCATGGTCAAATGCGTGCTTGCGGCGGCCTGCGCTTCGCCTGATACTTCTCCGCGTTCAAGTTCTCGAACCGCGCCAATAACAAGGAGCCCATTCATGGCCAAGGTCAAAAATCCCTCGCGTCGTCGTTTCATCATTATCGGCGGATTGATTGCCGGCGGTTTGGTGGTCGGGTACGCGTTGCGCGATCGTGATCGGCTGGGGAAGCGGGGGGCGTTCGGCACAAATGCCAAGCAGCCCGCGCTGAACGGATGGGTGCGGATCGATCGCGACGGCGTCGTGACGGTGGCGGTGCCGAATCAGGAAATGGGGCAGGGTGTTTATACCGCGTTGCCGATGTTGCTCGCCGAGGAACTCGACGCCGATTGGAGCAAGGTGCGCGCGGAGCAGGCGCCGGTCGACAAGATCTACGGGAACTACGTGATGTTGGGCGATGGGTTGCCGGTCGATCCCGAGGACGCGGGCAATGTCGCGACGGTGGTGCGCTGGGTCGGCTTCAAGATCGGCGAAGCGCTGGGATTGCTCGCGACCGGCGGCTCGACCTCGGTGCGCAGCGCGTGGGAGCCGATGCGGCTCGCGGGCGCATCCGCGCGCGAGATGCTGGTCGCGGCGGCGGCGAATAAGTGGAGTGTGCCGCCGGCTGAGTGTGCGACC
>JBGPCS010000084.1:0-8537 GCA_041481875.1 Sulfurifustaceae bacterium | reverse complement strand
TCGATTTCTGGTTTTGAGTCGTTATATTCGATCATGAAACTGGCGTCGTACGCCTGATCTACGGCCGGCGTTACCGCGGGGGCCGGCGTTACCGCGGGCAGCTCTGGCTTGTCTACATTATCGTTTGCCGCGCTCGTCGGTTCCAATTCGATCGACTCAACGCCGATAGCTTCGATTTCCTCGACTGTCTCGTGTTCGTCCGGTGCGAGTTCGATCATTTCGAACAAATCCTTTTGCGGACCACTCGTGCCGGTGTCCAATGGCTCGACTACCGACAATTCGCGAACATTGGGCGCGCGAGACTTCTTGGAGGTTTTCGGCTCCTCGGCTGCCGCCGCCAGCTCGGCCAGCTCCGCGGAAAGACTGTCCGGAACCGGCGCGCTTTCGGTTTGGACCGGTTCGGCGATTTCCACTTCGGCGATTTCGAACTCCGACGCGTCGTCGGTTGCGGGCGCCGCTATCGTTTCCGGTACGTCCGACGGGATCGCTTGCAGCTCGATCGTCTCCTCGGGCGCGGCGAATGTTTCCGTCGCGGGAGTGTGGGCAGAAATAGGCGCGGCGGCCTTCGAGGGCTTTGTCTTTTCCGGCGCGGCGTCTTCCCACTCGATCTCTAGCACCTCGTCCGGCAGCAGCGGCTCGGGAGGCGTCTGCCGCGCGCGCTCCACCGGTTCGATGATCTTGTGCTTGATGATGTCATCGAGTTGTTCGAGCGCCTGGTTGAACGTGTCCGGTTCAGTCGGCGCCGCCGGAGGCTCGCGCTTTGCCGTCGTGGCAGGTAGCGCCTTCGTTCCCATCTGCGCACTGACGAGATCCGTGCGAATGAGATCTTGTAGCGACTTCAAGACTTCGGAGAGCGTGTGCTTCTGCTGCGGCTTGTGTTTGGGTTTGTCGTTGCTCATGGCGTTGGGACTCGGCTACAGGCTGTGCGTCTGTACGCCGAAGCCCCGGTCGCGGTAGATTCGAAACCGCTCGCGCGCAGCGACGCGGTCCTCTTCCTTCGAGCCTACCAGCTCGGCGACGCGCTCGAACCGCTCGAAAAACTCCGGCACTTTGGGCGCGAGCGATATCAGGACGTCCTTGAACTCCGTTGGCGGTGCGTCGTGGCCGATCAGCACCGGCAGCCGGGAATCGACCGGTTCGCCATGAACTTGATGCGGGAGAAAACTCCCCGGGCTGAAAGTCCACAGCAGGCGATCGAGCTGTACCGATTCGTCCGCAGTTTCCGTCAGTATGTATATGCGATGCTGGAGCCGATACGCCTTGTGCGCGAGCCGGCAAGCGGCGAGATGCCTGCCGTCCTCATCGGCGGGTGGGAGCAAGTAGAAGTCGATCCGGGTCATTCCGGGGGAGCGGATTCTTTGCGGGCTCGGTCGATGAGAAACTGCGCGAGCAGCGGCACCGGCCGGCCGGTCGCCCCTTTCTCCTTCCCCGTTTTCCACGCCGTCCCGGCGATGTCGAGATGCGCCCACTTGTACTCTTTAGTGTAGCGCGCGAGAAAGCAGGCGCCGAGGATCGTCCCGGCCTCGCGCCCACCACTGATGTTCGCCATGTCGGCAAAGTTCGTTTCGAGCTGCTTTTGATAATCGTCCCACAGCGGCAGTTGCCACGCTCGGTCCCACGTGTATTTCGCGGCACTCAGCAGTTCGCGTGCGAGCTGATCGTTGTTCGCGAGGAGCCCGCTCGCATGGCTACCGAGCGCGATGACGCACGCGCCGGTGAGTGTAGCGATGTCGATCACGACGGCGGGATTGAATCGGCCGGCATAGGTGAGCGCGTCGCAAAGGATCAGGCGGCCTTCGGCGTCGGTATTGAGAATCTCCACGGTTTGTCCCGACATGCTCGTCACGATGTCGCCGGGCCGGCTCGCTTGTCCACCGGGCATGTTCTCGGTCGCCGGAATGACGCCGACGACGTTGATTGGAAGTTTCAGCTCCGCGGCCGCCTTAATCGCACCGAGGACCGAGGCGGCACCGCACATGTCGAATTTCATTTCATCCATGTTCGCCGCCGGCTTGATGGAAATGCCGCCGGTGTCGAACGTGACGCCCTTGCCGACCAATGCGATCGGTGCGTCGTTCTCGCCCGCGCCACGGTATTCGAGCACGATGAGCTTCGGGGGTTGGTGGCTGCCGTGCGCAACCGAGAGCAGCGCACCCATGTTGAGCTCGCGCATGTTTGCCTCGTCGAGGATCGTACTTTTCAGTCCGTACTGCTTGGCAAGCTCGACCGCTTGTTCGGCCAGGTAGGTCGGCGTGCAAATGTTCGGCGGCAGGTTGCCGAGGTCCTTCGCGAGACGAACACCCGAGACGATCGCGAGGCCTTCCTTGACCGCCTGCTCCCCGGGCCGCAAATCGGCGCGACTCCTAACGGCAAGTACCATGCGCTTTATGGCGCGCCGATTTTCCTCGTGGCTCTTGGTCTTCAATCGGTCGAATCGGTAAAGTACCGCCTCGGTGATCTCGACCGTTTGGCGCAATTTCCACCGAGCGTCGCGGCCTTTAACCTCGAGGTCGGTCAAGTACGAGGTAACTTCAGCGGCGCCGGTATTTTTGAGCGCGCCGATAGTTGCGGCCGTCACTTCGCGAAAGCGCGCTTCGTTAAATTCCTTCTCCTTCCCACAGCCGACCAGCAAGACGCGTTCGCTGGGCGAGTCGGGTAAGTGGTGCAGCAGCAGCGTCTGTCCGGATCTGCCGCTGTGATCGCCGCGTCGGAGAACTTGCTTGATGGCACCGTGCGTCACTTCATCGAGCTGGCGCGCGGCCTCGGAAAGCTTGTTTCCCGAGTAAACGCCGACCACAAGGCAGCCACTGCGCTGTTTTTCGGGTGTGCCGCTTTTTACGTGATATTCCATGGCATCCTTCGCTTAGCCGCGCGCCTTCGGGGCGGTAGAATTGTGGTATATTGCCGGGCGATCAATAGCTCGGTTGTTCTTGCTGCTCAAGCGCTTACCGATTCGCGTGAAAGGAAAAACGGTCGCATCGCGCTTCCCTCGCATGCTACTCCGGGTTGCGCCGCATTTTCCGCTGTTTCTCCAACCGTTGTCAAAATTAGCCGAACCCGCACCGCGATGATCATCCATCGCGCCTTCTACCGCGAAGCAGCTCAATCGACGGCCGCGATTGTCGCGGTTCTCGTCGTGGTTTTCGTTTTGTTCGGCGTGACGGCAGTACTCGGGCGTACGGTGCGCGGCGAGTATGCGGAGGGGATCATCTTGCAGTTGTTGGGATGGCAGACGCTGCGCCGGCTCGATCTCTTAGTGTCCCTTGGGTTCTACCTTGGTGTGTTACTGACGTTTAGTCGATGGTATCGCGACAGCGAAATGACGGTGCTGGCCGCCTGCGGCATCGGCCTAGCGCAATTATTGCGACCCGTGCTATGGATCGCCGCGGTCCTGGCGATTCTCGTTGCCGGGGTCGCCTTTTACGTCACGCCGCTCGCGGCGCGCGCGATCGAGGCCGTCAAAGCCGAGGGCAGCCAGCGCCCGGAGCTTGGGGGTATCCAGCCGGGAGCGTTCAGCGAAGCCGCCGCCGGCGGACGCATTCTGTATGCTGAGCGTGTCGACCCCGACGGCCGCATGGGACAGATTTTTCTCACCCATCAAGCGAAAGACAAGCCGCGCGTGGTGCTTGCGCGCCGGGGATATTCCTTCGTCGACCGCAAGACCGGCGACCGCTTCATTGCGCTCGTGGACGGTTGGGCCTATGAAGGGAGGCCCGGCCAGCCGAACTACCGTCTCGTTCGATTCGAAACCTACGCGGCGCGGCTGGACGAAAAGCCGATTGCACTGCCGCCGCCGACAACGGAAGGATTATCGATGACAAGCTTGATCGCGACGCCGGGCGGTGACGCGTCGGCCGAATGGCACTGGCGGCTTTCGAAACCCGTGCTCGTTTTCGTGCTCGCACTTTACGCGATGGTGCTGGCCTATACCGACGCGCGTCGCGGCCGATTGGCGAACCTATTTGCGGCGATCTTGGTGTATTTCATCTATTCGAACCTGCTTGGTCTTGGTCAGACGATCATCAAGAAGGGTCAGGTTCCGAGCGGTTTGGGGTTGTGGTGGGTACACGGGGTGATGCTCGGCATCGCCATTTTTATGCTTTATCAGCGCAACCAAAATCGGCCGCTGTTGCCACGGGTGCGGTTGGGCGCGCGCTGATGTTGACGCTCCTCGACCGCTACATCGGGCGCAGCATGCTGCTCGGCACGCTGCTCGTGTTCGGCGTGTTCACGGCGCTGTTTGTGTTTGTCGTGCTGGTCGAAGCGCTCGGCGACTACGGTAAAGGGAACTTCGGGTTGAGTGAGCTCTTTAGCTACGTCGTATTGAGCCAACCGCGCAAGCTCTATGAGATTTTCCCCGTCACCGTGCTGATCGGCACGCTGCTCGGCCTCTCTACGCTTGCGCTTAACTCGGAGTTGATCGCCATGCGGGCCGCGGGCGTTTCCAAGGCGCGGATCGTCGGCTCCACCATGAAGACCGGCATATTGTTGGTCGTCGTCGCCATCCTCGCGGGAGAATATGTCGTTCCAGGCGCGGAGACGCGCGCGCAGATCGGTCGCGCGCAAGCGCTCGAGATGAATTTCAAGCAAGGTAACACCGGCCTCTGGCTACGTGATGGTGCCACCTTCGTCAACATCGGCGAGGTGTTGCCGGATCTCAGCCTACTGCGTGTGAGCATCTACGACGTCGCCCCGGATTTCAGTTTGTACCGACACGCGTATGCGACATCTGCCGTCTACACCGATTACGGCTGGAAACTGAAACAAGTGGACGCGAGCCGTATCACGAGCCAACGGATCGAGACGGAGAGAACCGCGGAAGCGGTTTGGAACGTGGCTTTCACGCCGGCCGTGGTCGCCGTATTTACCACTCGTCCAGAAGCACTTTCGATCACGCAGCTCTACGCCTATATTCGCCATCTGCGAGCTAACAATCAGGATGTCGGACGCTATGTCCTGACCTTCTGGCAGAAGTGTTTGATGCCGTTTGCCGCGGCTCTGATGGTGGTGCTTGCTGCACCGTTCGTATTCCGGCCGGCTCGAAGCGGCGGACTCGCGCAGCGCGCCTTCATCGGAGTCGTAATTGGGCTGGCCTTTGTCGTCGTAAATCGGAGTCTTGGTTATCTGGGCTTGATATACGGCGCGCCGCCGCTGGCCGCCGCGGTCGCACCGTTGATTATTTTCTGCGGCGTCGCGGCCGTGTTGATGCGTCGAATAGCCTGAGTTCGGCGCCGAGGCGGATTGTGCACAATCGAAAATTCTCTTTGGACACCGATTGTTGCAAGAAGATTACCGAGGCGCTCGGAACCTAAGCTATTGTTTTAGCGCGTCGCGCTTCTGTTTAAAAAATGTTCAAACTGATATAAGTGCTGTTCCGCGACGCAGTTGCAGCAAGGGCCGGCAGGGTTAATAACATAGTTATCCACAAATTCTGTTAGTAACGGGTTTCACGGCGTCGCGTTTCGTGTCTGGGGGGTGGCAGATCATGAATTCATCGCTTTATCTCATCGAGTTGGGCCATTACGCCGCTTACCTTGCGCTAATCGTCGCGCTGCTACAGTCGACTGCGCCGATCGCGGCGCGCATATTCGGCGTGCCGCGACTGGCAGATGTGAGCCTCAATGCGGCCGTTGCCGTGTTCGCGCTCACCAGCATCGGTGCGGCAACGATCATTCACGCATTCGTCACCAGCAACTTCTCCGTGCTTTATGTGGCGCAACACTCAAACCTGCAGCTGCCAATATTCTATAAAGTCGCCGCGCTGTGGGGCGGCCACGAGGGATCGCTGTATCTTTGGGTTTGGGTCCTGAGTTTCTACACCCTGCTCGTGGCTTGGCACGGCCGTACTCGCTATCCGACGCACTTACCCGTGATCCTTGCGGTGCAAGGCGCGCTCGTCGTTGGCTTTTTCGGGCTGATACTCTTCTTATCCAGCCCGTTCGAGCGGTTGTTACCGATCCCACCCGACGGTAACGATCTGAATCCGCTATTGCAGGATCCGGCCATGGTGATTCATCCGCCGATGCTTTATCTCGGTTACGTCGGCTTCTCCGTGCCGTTCGCGTTCGCTATGACGGCGCTGCTGACGCGTTGGCGGAGCGAATTCTGGATCGGCCATATTCGCCGCTGGGCGCTCGTCGCCTGGGGCTTCCTGACGACCGGCATCATGCTCGGCGGTTGGTGGGCGTATTACGAGCTTGGCTGGGGCGGATATTGGGCGTGGGATCCGGTGGAGAACGCCTCGTTCATGCCGTGGTTACTCGGCACGGCGCTGGTTCACTCGATCACCGTCCAGGATCGTCGCCGCATGCTCCACGCATGGAACATTTTTCTCGTGATCAGCACGTTTTCGCTGTCGCTGCTCGGGACGTTCCTGGTGCGCTCCGGGGTTCTTTCTTCGGTTCATGCCTTCGCGGTCGATCCCGGCCGCGGCGCGTACATTTTGACGTTCATGACCGTCGTGCTCGGCACGTCCTTCGGGATTTTTCTCGCGCGCGGACGGTATCAGCAGGCGGAAGAATCCGTGACCTCGCTGTTGTCGCGCGAGTCGCTGTTTGTGTGGAATAACGTGCTCTTCACCGTGGCGTGCGCGAGCGTGTTACTGGGCACGCTCTATCCGCTGGCGCTGGAGGCGCTCGAAGGCGCGAAGCTAACGGTCGGCGCGCCGTACTTTAATACGGTGATGGTGCCGATTTTTCTCGTGCTTATTCTCTTGATGGCGATCGGCCCGCTCGTACCGTGGCGCAAGGCGAACCCGCAGCGACTCAGGCAGCATTTGCTCATTCCGGTGATTGTGGGCGTGCTCGCGGCTGTCCTGATGATCGTTTTGTTTCCCGGCGGTCAGTGGATTGGACCGATGGGCGCCGGCCTCGCCTTTTTCGCCGGCTCGGCGCTTATTGCCGACTATGTGCGGGCGATTCGCCAACGGCGCGCTCAATTGAAGGAGCCGTGGCCGCGCGCCGCGCGTAAGACCTTGCTCGGCAACCGCCGACATTACGGCGGCATGATCGTTCATTTCGGCATCACGATTGTCGCTATCGGCCTGGTCGGGTCGGGATTGTTCCGCAGCGAGTCGGTCGTGCTCCTGGCGCCGGGCGACGTGGTCGAGATCGCCGGCGAGAAGTTGCGCTTCGAGGGCGTGCAGCGCGCGCATCGTGCGAACTATTTTACCGTCGAAGCGCGTCTGACGCTGCTCGATTCCGGTCGCGTGGTTACGCCGGAGCGGCGTACGTATCCGCGGCAAAAGGCGCCGATGACCGAGAGCGGCATCGACTCGACGCCGCTGCGCGACGTTTATACGACGCTCGGCGATCGCGATGAGCAGGGTCGCTGGGCCGTGCGCCTTTTCGTGAATCCGTTGGTCGAGCTGATCTGGATCGGCGGCGCGATAATGATCTCCGGGTTAGGGTTCTCCTTGAGCGGCCGGCGGCGCGAGGCGCGTGCGAAAGAAGCGGCTGCGACGGGAACGGTAACGGCGAAGTAGCGATGCAAGTAGTAGGCAAAAATCGCATCAGCGAACATATTCCACCTCTCCGGAACAAGAAAACACGCGCGCAAGCGCGTACCGGCTCGCCCCCCTCTCCCTCCGGGAGAAGGGATGGGGATGAGGGACGAAGCCGATCTTGCTTCGCGGGAGAGGGATGGGGTGAGGGACAGCGTGCCGAACCGTCGCATCCCTTGCCTTCATTCCCTCGAGCCATCCTCCTTTTGCTCGCACTCGTCGGTGTATCGGCGTTTGCCGCCGACGTTAAAGAAGATCCGCTGGAGCGGGCGATGCTCTCGATTGCCCAGGAATTACGCTGCACGGTTTGCCAAAATCAGCCGATATCGGAATCGGAAGCCGACCTCGCGCGTGACATGCGCGAGATCATTCGCGAGCAGCTCGTCGCGGGAAAAAGCCGGCAAGAGATCATCGACTACTTCGTCGCCCGCTACGGCGACTACGTCTTGATGAAGCCGCCGTATCAAGGGCCGGGTGTCTTCGTGTGGATCGGACCTGTCGTGTTGATCGCGCTACTCGCGACCGGCGCGTTCGTCTACTTGCGCCGGCGTTTGCATGTGCCACTCCCTCCGCCGCCTAAACTGTCCACCGAGGACGCCGCGCGCATACGCGAGGCGAAACGCCAACTGCCCGAATGACTCTGCTCCTGATTTTCGCCGCGCTCGTCGCGGCGGCTACCGTATGGTTTCTCGCTCGCCCGCTGCGCGCCGCTGCCGCGGCGGCACCCAGCGAGAATCGCGAGGCGTTGCTGCAGCTGCGCGATCGCTTGCTCGGGCAGCTGCGCGAAATCGACGTCGAAACGGGTGATCGCAATATCGATCCAACCGTCGCCGCCGATGAGCGCCTGCGTTTGGAGGCGGAGTTGGCTCGAGTCTTGAGGGACCTCGATCAAACGGCGAAAGCGGTGGACAAACCCCAAGGTGCGGCAAAGGGCCTGTGGTTGAACGTCGTCCTCGCGCTCGCGGCCATTGTGCCGATCGCCTCCGCGGCTCTGTACTTCGGTATGAATTCATCGATACTCGCGCAGCTCGCGGAT
>JBGPCS010000083.1:0-8566 GCA_041481875.1 Sulfurifustaceae bacterium | reverse complement strand
GTGATCCTTGGCAAGACCAACATGGATGAGTTCGCCATGGGCTCGTCGAACGAGACCTCTTACTACGGCCCGGTGAAAAATCCATGGCACACCGATTCGGTTCCCGGGGGCAGCTCGGGCGGTTCCGCCGCCGCGGTCGCCGCGCGGCTCGCCCCGGCCGCGACCGGCACCGACACCGGCGGCTCGATCCGCCAGCCGGCGGCGCTGACGAATCTTACCGGCCTCAAGCCGAGCTACGGACGCGTGTCCCGCTACGGCATGATCGCGTTCGCGTCGTCGCTGGACCAAGGCGGACCGATCACGCGCACCGCCGAAGACGCGGCGTTGATGCTGAACGTCATGGCCGGTTTCGATCCGCGCGACTCGACGTCGCTCGACCGATCGGTTCCGGAGTTCACCGCTTCCATCGATAACGATATTCGCGGCGTGCGCATCGGTCTTCCGCGCGAGTACTTCGGCGAGGGGTTGAATGCCGAAGTCGCGCGCGCGATTGAAGCGGCGATCGCGGAATTCAAGAAACTCGGCGCCCAAATCATCGACGTCGAGTTGTCCAATTCGAAGCTCGCGGTGCCGTGCTACTACGTGCTCGCGCCGGCGGAAGCGTCGAGCAATCTCGCGCGCTTCGATGGCGTGCGTTATGGTTATCGGACCCCGCGGTATGACGATCTAAATGACATGTACTGTAAGACACGCGCGGAGGGTTTCGGCGCCGAGGTGAAGCGGCGCATCATGATCGGCACGTACGCGCTTTCCGCCGGGTACTATGACGCCTACTATCTAAAAGCCCAAAAACTGCGCCGCCTCATCGCGGACGATTTCACCCGCGCGTTCGAGAAGTGCGACGTCATCATGGGGCCGACGTCACCGACCACCGCGTTCAGGCTCGGCGCCAAGACCGACGATCCGGTCGCGATGTACTTGTCCGACATCTACACGATTTCGGTAAATCTCGCCGGCATCCCGGGTATGTCGATACCGGCGGGTTTCGACAAAAGCGGTTTGCCGATCGGCCTGCAATTGATCGGCAAATATTTCGACGAAGCGAGATTGCTCAACGTCGCCCACCGCTACCAGCGCGTGACCGACTGGCATCGATACGTGCCGAAGGGATTCGAATAATAAATATAGAAAGTAGGGTGCGTTTCACGCACCGTTCATTCTGCTCATTGTTTCGACGAGATGATGAATGCCGGAGTATCGCAGAGCCGATTCACAAGGTGGTTGCTACTTCTTCACCGTTGTTACGTACGATCGCCGACCGGTTCTAATCCGTGAGGAGGTGAGGCAAGCTCTGCGGACTGGAATACAACTCGCCCGGGAAACCTTGCCTTTCAAAAGTGATGCGTGGGTACTATTGCCCGACCATCTTCATTGTATTTGGACGCTGCCCGACGGTGACGCGAATTTTTCGGCTCGTTGGGCGATTATCAAGCGTCACGTTAGTCGGCGTTGTCGTGCCAAATCCGGAAGCGAAGAACGATTGAGCGATTCGCGCCGAAAACGAAAAGAGTTAGACTTCTGGCAGAGGCGATTCTGGGAACATCAAATCAGAGGCGAAGCGGATTTTCAGCGGCACATAGACTACATCCATTGGAATCCGGTAAAGCACGATCTGGTTGGGAAAGTTGTCGATTGGCCATATTCAACATTTCATCGTTATGTGGCCACGGGTCTTTATCCAATTGACTGGGGCGGTGCGACGCGTGAAGTGGAAGGTGCTGAGTTTGGTGAATAGTCGAGGTGCGTGGAACGCACCCTACATGTATTGTTTTATCTAGGGTGCGTTCACGCACCCGTTTGCTCCCTTGCAGCGGATCAACGATATGGAATGGGAACCCGTCATCGGTCTTGAGGTGCACACGCAGTTGCTCACGAAGAGCAAGGCGTTCTCCGGCGCGTCGACGAAGTACGGCGCGCCGCCCAATACCCAGGCGTGCGCGGTGGACATCGCGTTGCCGGGCGTGCTGCCGGTCTTCAATGGGGAGGCGGCGCGGATGGCCGTGAAGTTCGGGCTCGCGATCGGCGCTCGGATCAACCACCGCTCGGTGTTCGCGCGTAAAAATTATTTCTATCCCGATCTGCCGAAGGGATATCAGATCAGCCAGTACGAGCTGCCGATCGTCGCAAAAGGCAGCGTAACCGTCGACGTGGACGGCGTCGAGAAAGTCGTCGGTGTGACACGCGCGCATCTGGAGGAGGACGCGGGCAAGTCGCTGCACGAAGATTTCCGCGGCATGTCCGGTATCGATTTGAACCGTGCCGGCACGCCGCTGCTCGAGATCGTATCGGAGCCGGATCTACGGTCGGCGAAGGAAGCGGTGGCCTATCTCAAGAAACTGCATCAGCTCGTCGTGTATCTCGGTATCTGCGACGGCAACATGCAGGAAGGATCGTTCCGCTGCGATGCGAACGTGTCGGTGCGGCCAAAAGGACAGACGACGTTCGGCACGCGCGCGGAAATAAAAAACGTGAACTCGTTCCGATTCGTCGAGAAGGCGATCGAGTTCGAGATTGAGCGCCAGATCGAGCTGCTCGAATCCGGCGGCAAGGTGATACAGGAGACGCGTCTGTACGATTCGGATAAAAATGAGACGCGCTCCATGCGCAGCAAAGAGGAAGCCATGGACTACCGCTACTTCCCCGATCCCGATCTGCCGCCGCTCGTGATCGACGACGCATTCGTGCGGGACGTGCGGGTGTCGTTACCGGAGTTGCCGGACGCCAAGCGCGCGCGCTTCGTCAAGGACTACGGCTTGTCGGTCTACGACGCCGGCGTGCTCACGGCATCGCGCGAAATGGCGGAATATTACGAGCGCGTAGTCGAATTCTCGGGCGCGGATCGAAAAATCGCGGCCAACTGGATCGCCGTCGAGTTGTCCGGCTTTCTCAATCGCGACAACAAGGAGATTCAGGAGTCGCCGGTGACCGCGCCGATGATGGCGGGATTACTCAAGCGTCTCGCCGACAACACCATTTCCGGCAAGATCGCGAAAGAGGTGCTGGAAGCCATGTGGGCGGGTGAAGGTGACGCCGACGCGGTGATCGAAAAGAAAGGCCTGCGGCAGATCACCGATATCGGCGCGATTGAGAAAGTCGTCGACGACGTCATCGCGAAAAATCCCAAGCAACTGGAGCAATACCGCAGCGGCAAGGAAGCGCTGTTCGGTTACTTCGTCGGCCAAGTGATGAAGGCGACCGCCGGCAAGGCCAACCCGGCGCAAGTGAACGATCTGCTGAAGCGGAAACTCAGTCTCCCGGGATAGAGCGCGTCACGGCCGCAATCCGGCCCTGTCTACTAACCCCACGGCGGGGCGCCTTGTCGTAGCCGCGTCAACATCTCCGCCGCCGGCAGCGGACGACTGTATCGATAACCTTGCACGGCGTTACAACCGCGCTCGCGCAAAAGCGCCACTTGCTCGTCGGTTTCCACTCCCTCCGCGGTGACCTGCAATCCGAGGTTGTGCGCCATGGAAATAATCGCCGAGACGATAGCCGCGTCGTTGTGATCCTGCGGCGTATCGCGCACGAACGACCGGTCGATCTTCACCCGCTCTATCGGTAGCGTCTTCAAGTAAGCGAGGCTTGAGTAGCCGGTGCCGAAGTCATCGATCGCAAATCGGATGCCGTGATCGCTCAACCGGCGCATCAGCACGAGCGCCGTTTCCATATTCTGCATCAGCAAACTTTCGGTGATTTCAATATCGAGCAGCCGCGGATCGAATCCGCTGCCGCGTAGTATTTCAACGATTCGCTGCGCGAGGTCCGATTGTTGAAACTGGCGCGCCGAAACGTTCACCGCCAATCGCAACCCGGGGCACACGGCGCGGAACGCGGCGAACTGCTCGCACGCGATGTTCAGCACCCGCTCGCCCAACGCGACGATCAGTCCCGACTCTTCAGCCATCGGAATGAAGTCGGCCGGTGCGATCAAGCCGCGCTGCGGGTGTTGCCAGCGCACCAGCGCCTCCAGCGCATCGATGGCGCCGGTGCGCAGGTCGACCACCGGTTGGTAATGCAACACGAGCTGGTCGTGATCGAGCGCGTGACGCAGATCGTTTTCCAGCGCCAGACGCTCGTGCGCCTTGATCGTCATGTCGGCGGAGTAAAACGCATACGCGTTACCGCCGGACTTTTTCGCGCGATACATCGCGATGTCGGCGTTGCGCAGCAACCCCTCGACGGTGATTTCATCGTTGGGGTAGAGCGTCATGCCCAAGCTCGCGCTGGTGAAGAGCTCCTGGTTGTCGATCACGAATGGGCGCGCCAGGCTCGTCAATATTTTCGTCGCCAATTGCGCACAGTGGTTGGGGTGGCCGATGTCCGCCAGGACCAGCGTGAATTCATCGCCCGCCAAACGCGTGACGGTATCGCCGTGGCGTACACAATCGGACAAGCGATCCGCGACGCCTTTGATGAGAAGATCGCCGATGCCGTGCCCCAGGCTATCGTTGATGGTCTTGAACCGATCGAGATCGACGAACGCGACTCCGACGAGCCGTTGCCGGCGGTTGGCGTCGCTCATCGCCTGGTGCAGGCGATCGACAAACAAGGTCCGATTCGGCAATCCGGTGAGCGCGTCGTAGTGCGCGAGATAGCGCAAACGCTCCTCGGCGCGCTTGCGCTGTAGCACGCCGCCGAGCTGCTCGCCGACCGCGCGAAGCACCTTCAGGAAGCGCTCGTCCTCGGGTAGAGGTTCGCTGTGGAAGAACTCGAGTACACCAAGCACGTCACTGTCGCTCGTCACCGGAATTCCCACGGCCGCCCGCAGCCCGGTTTCAGCGGCGATCGCGGCGCGCGCAAACCGCGGGTCTTGCGTCACGTCCGGTATCCAGACCGCGTGCTTAGACGCCCATACGAGCCCGGGCAGGTCGACCGAAGCGGTCGTGACCGCGAGACTCTCGGCGCGAAATTCTTCCACGCGGTTTCCGTGACCATACCAAGCGGAGCTGCATTCCAGCGCATACCAGTTCGCCCTCGGCACCCACGCCTGCGCCAGGACCCAACCGGTGCTCTCGCACACCTTGCGCAGCGTTACCGCGATCGCCGAGGTCGCGTCAGGCGCCGCCGCCGCGTCCGTCGTAAACGTTTGCAGCAACTGCAACTCCTGCTCGCCGCGGCGTTGCTCGGCGCGGCGCGAGGCCTCGCGCAGCTCGCGTTCGACCGCCGGTAGCAGCCGCGCCAGGTTGTTCTTCATGACGTAGTCCTGGGCGCCGGACTTCATGGCTTCCACCGCCGTTTCTTCGCCGATACTTCCGGATACGAAGATAAAGGGCACGTCGAGCTCGCGTTCCCGCAGCAAGGCGAGCGCACGCGTGCCGCTGAAGCGCGGCATGGTGTGATCGGCAAACACGATGTCCCACGCTTGGCTTTCCAGCGCGGCGTTGAATCCCTCCTGCGTGTCCACCCGCCGCCACTGGGGTTGGTAACCGCCCTGCGACAGACGCCGCACGAGCAGGAGCGTGTCCTCCTCGGAGTCCTCGACGATGAGCGCGTGTAGGGCTGACTTCATGCGCGCGCCGCGTTACGTCGGCGGACCCTCGTTGAGCAGGAGCCAATACAGCCCGAGTTGCCGCGCTGCTTGGAGGAACTCGTCGAAGTTCACCGGTTTGCGCACGTAGCTGTTGCAACGCAGGCGATAACCGCTGATGACATCCTGATCTTCCTTGGAGGAAGTTAGAATCACCACGGGCAGGAGCGCGGTGCGCTCGTCGGCGCGGATGCGGCGTAGAACTTCCAAGCCGTCGATCTTCGGCAGGTTTAGGTCGAGCAGCACGACCGCCGGCATGTCGCGCACGTCGCGCTCCGTGTGCGCGCCGGTACCGAACAGGTAGTCGAGGGCTTCGACCCCGTTGCGCGCGACCACCACTTGATTGCGGATGTTGTTCGTTTGGAGCGCGCGCAACGTCAGTATTTCGTCGTCGCGGTTGTCCTCCACGAGTAGGATCGCCCTGTCTGGCATTGCTAGTCCTCCTTAACCAACCCTAAAGTAAAATGTAGCACCCTGATCAACGGCGCCTTGCGCCCAGATGCGGCCGTTGTGTTTATGCATAATTCGTTGCACCGTGGCCAAACCGATCCCCGTGCCTGGGAACTCCTCGGCCATGTGCAGGCGCTGGAACGGCGTGAAAAGCTTGCCGGCGTAGGTCATGTCGAAGCCCGCGCCGTTGTCGCGCACAAAGTACACCGGCGTTGAATCCTCCGAACTCATCCCGAGCTCGATGCTCGCCTCGGCCCGACCGCCGGTGAATTTCCAGGCGTTCCCCAGAAGATTCTCGAGCGCGATGCGTAGTAACCGCGCGTCGCCGTGCACCTTGAGCCCCGGGGTTAGCGCGAAACGCACGCGGCGATCGGGATTCTGCGCTTGCAAGGCGTCGGTGACTTGGCGCGCCAGCGCACTTAGATCGACCTCCTCGCGGACGGCCTCGGCGCGGGTCACGCGCGCGAGCATCAGCAGGTCGTCGATCAGCATGCTCATGCGCTGCGCGGCGTTCCGCACCCGGTCCAGGCAATCGCGCGCGCCGGCATCGAGCGCCGCGGCGTGGTCGTCCAGCAAAATCCGCGAGAAGCCGTCGATCGAGCGCAACGGCGCGCGCAAGTCGTGCGACACCGAGTAGGAGAACGCCTCCAGCTCCTTGTTGGCGATTTCCAACTGCTCGGTTCGTCGATGCACCCGTTGCTCCAACTGATCGTTGAGCTGGTGCAGCTCGTTGTGGGCGCCTTCCAGCTCGCCGCGCCGCTTCTCGATCTCATCGAGCATGTCGTTGAATCCGTGCACCAGCACGCCGAGCTCGTCCGCGGTCCGCGGCACGGCGCGCAGCGAGTAATTCCGTTCCTGTCCGATGCGTCGTGTTAGTTGCGCGAGATGGGTAATCGGATCCGTGATCAAGCGTTGCAGCCATATGGAAACGAACAATCCGACGACCAAAATAGTGACGACCAGAATGGCGAGAATGCCGATGAAGCCCCACATGGTGGCGCTCCAGCCGCTCGTATCGGCCAGCAAGTACATTTTGCCGACCGGTTGTCCGCTAAGGTTGATCGCGCGCACGAGGGACGCCAGCCCATCGCCGAACGTGACGTCGCCGAGCGGCGGCGCCGGTTCGGGCAGCGCGTGGTCGGTGCCGCGGCGCAGATAGCGCGCAAACAGCCGCCCCTGCATGTTATAGAGCGCCGCGGCCATCACATGTTCGTCGCTCGAAAGCGCAGCGAGCGTCTCGCTCCCCGCCGCGGTATCGTTGAACGCGAGCGCCGCCGTGCTGTTCAACCCGATGACATCGGCGAGCAACACGAGCTTGCGCTCGGTCTCGCGCTCGAAGCTGGCGCGCTCGTACAGCAGCAGCCCCGCGCCGGCGAGCATGAGGCTGGCCGCGGCGACGCCGAGCATGATGAGGACGACTTTCCACCGCAGTGGAATGCGCCCAAAGGCGCCCACCAGCGCAATCACGGTTCTTTCGCCCCGAGGCTGAGCAGTCGCGAGCTGACGACGAGTCCCGCGCGAGCCGCGGCCGGCTGGTTGATCTCGAAGCGAATGCGCCCACGCACCTCGATGAGATTTATCATGCCGCCGCGCTCGAGGAAGCCGGCGGATTCGCCGATCGTCAGCGTCCCGCGCTCGGCCCCCGCGTTCGTGGATTCCGCTTCCGAGCCGGCGCCGACAAAGAGCATATGGCATCGCGCAGCGCGCGCCCGCCCGGCGTGCTCAAGACGGTGGACCAGGATCGCTCGGCCCTCGACGCGCTCGTCGGCGAATGCATCGAGCGCCGGACCAAAGCGCTCGGCGCCGACTACGCAAAGGTTGAACTTGCCGTCGCCGGCGAACACGTCGCCGGGCCAGGTGACGAACCGCGCGAAGTTATACAAGTACGACGCTTTGACTTGGTATTCGAGCGCGGGCGCTTGCGCGTGCGCGCCGAACGCCCACGCCATCAGCGCCAGGACGGCGCTCGCAGCAATCCTCTTCAGAATCGCCATGTGAGCTTCGTGTAAATGCCGCGTTGCACTTCGGTGCCGGTAACGACACCGGTGGTTGGGTTGACGAGTCGTTGTTCGGGGTGATGGCTATCGAGCAGATTCTGGCCGACCAGCGCCAGCTCGACGGCGGGCCAGGGGTGCCAGCCCAGGGCTAAATCCATCGTCGTGTAAGCCGGCACGTTCAACGCCGGCAGCTCGTCGACAAACCTCAGCGTCGCATCGAATTCGAAGTTGCGCCCGATATCGTAAGCGGAACGCAAAGCGACCTGGTGATGCGGGTTCTCCTGTCGGTTCGCTCCCACCGCGGCGGTAAGATTCGCTGCTTCCACCACGACCTCCATCTGCAAATAAGTGTAGGCCGCGTCGAGCCGCCATGACGGTGTCGCCTGCCAGCGGGTGGCGATCTCGATACCATAGGTGCGGGCATCGGCTCGATTCGAGAATGGAGATAGCGGGCTCGGGCCGGTCGTGAGCAGGTGGCGGTAGACGTTGTAGAACGTAGCGATGTCGTACCAGAGATCCCGCGTGACGAATCGTCGGTGGCCGAGCTCGTAGGCGTCCACATTTTCCGCGCGCACGTCGTCACCGAGGCGCG
>JBGPCS010000082.1:0-8593 GCA_041481875.1 Sulfurifustaceae bacterium | reverse complement strand
TTTTCCTTCGCGTCCTTAGCGTCCTTGGCGGTTAAGAAATATTTTTCAGACATCCCTGGATTCAGTGTAGACGCTGGCGTGTGCGGCGCCATCGCCGGCGGGCCGCGGACGCCGTTTGCCGGCATAATGCGTCCATGGAGTCCGCGCTTCTACTCGGCATCGTCGCCGGAACGCTCACCACCGTCGCCTTCGTGCCGCAGGTGGTGCGGGTCTGGCGCACCCGCTCGACGCATGACATCTCGGGGCTGATGTTCGCGGTATTCAGCTTGGGAGTGGTCTGTTGGCTTTGGTACGGCGTCACCGTCGGATCGTGGCCCATCATTCTCGCCAATGCTATTACGCTCGCGTTGTCGCTTTCTATCCTCTATTTCAAGATTCGCTACAAATGACCGCACCGAGCGCTGACTGCGCAGCGCTCGGTGGATCTTTTTTACAACCCGCTAGTGCCGCACGAGAACGCGATAGCTCAACTTCGCACTGCCTTCGGCCGGCACGGTGACGCGCCACTCGGCGGTTCCGGCGGCGATCTTTGAATGGCGCTGCGACTCTTCCAGCATTTTCCAGTCGCCCGGCACCGGTTCGCGCACCACGACGGTCACGGCTTCGCGCTTGGCGTTTTTCAAAATAATTTCATACGCGCTTTCGTAGACGTAGCTCGCGCTGTTGGTCGGCTCGCGACGACGGAAATCGGTTTGCTTTTTATCGGCGGTCACGTCGAACGCCTCGCCCAGACGCAGCCGCACCTTCTCGTTTTTCGGTGTGTGGTCGACGTGATCCTCGCCGACGAACTGGGCGTTACCCGCGCTGTCTTTCTTGTAGACGCGCACGACGCCTTTGGGCACCGGCAATCCGAGCCGTGCCGATTCGCGGTTCTCGAACTCGACGTACACCGCGACTTTCATTTTCTGGCCGATGTTGCCGACGCTCGATTGATAGTAATACGCGTCGCCTTGCAGCAGTAACTCCTTCTTCACCGGGACGTTCGAGGCATTCAGCAGCGCGACCTGCTTCGTCTGGTTGTCGGCGATCGTCGTGGCGCGTTGCAACGTATAGAGGTGATATTCGAACAACGCCTCTTGCGCCATCGGGCGTGATTCGGCGACGGCTTTGAGTTGCACGCTCGGACGCACGCCGGTCGCATCCTGGAAATCCCGGCGCACGCGATTCACATCGCCGGCGACGAGCTGCAACCTCGCGTTCGGATACGCGGTGCCGCTTTGGTTGGTGAGCGTGACCCAGCCGTTCAGGTCGAGCGCGGTGTCGTCGCCGTTCAACTCCGCGACGTAGTCGGCGCGCCACGATAGCCCGCCGGTGAGGTACGACAGCTCAAGTGTCTGCTCGCCCGCTTGTTTGTTTTGCAACTGCGTGACGAGCGTCGGCCGGTCGCGCAGGTTGGCCGGCACGCTGTCGTACACGATGCGCCCGGGTACGCCGGTCTCGATGCGGTCGCCGATTTTCAGTACCACGCCGTTGTTGGCGCTCAGCACCAGAGCGGTTTCGACCTTCTCCGCTCCGGTCGCGGTGAAACCGATGACGCGCACGGTTCGGCCGACATATTTTTCCAGCAATTTCACCGGTGTCAGTAAGTCGAAATCGAAATTTTGCTCCAGCAACGTGAATGCGCCGGGATGCGACAGGCTGCGCAGCTGCGCCGTCTCCGGCCGCATCCTACCGCTGACCTCGCGCAGCGCGAGGTGGTTCGTGCCCGCGTCGAGCTTCACCTTACGCGTGTCCTTTACCAGCGCGAGATCTTCGTTGTAAATCGTTACCGCCACCGACTGCTGGTCTTCGAGCGTGCTGCGCCGTTCCTCCAGCGCCGCGGCGCCGAACGAGGCGAGCGCGAACGCCGTCGCGACGGCGATTCGAGATTTCTTAAGCCTCATGGTAGGTCTCCCAAGTTGTGATCGTGCCGCACCTGTAAACGCACGACTTGGGAAAGCGGGTTAAACGGTGGGTATGCCGCGCCGACTACCGGCGGAAATGTTGCTGAAGGTATTGCGGTATTCGCGTCTCCAGCCAGTAATTCGCGTGCCACGGCCAGCGTCCGCCGACGAACCCCACGTGACCTCCGTCCCGTTGAAGATCCAGCTCGACGAACCTTGAAAGCTCATTTTTTCGAGGGATTGCGTCCGGCGTGCTGAACGGGTCGTTGCGCGCGCAAACGACGAGCGTGTCGACCGTGATGCGATGCAATCGCTGGCGCGGACTCGCCGTCGCATAGAAATGATCGGCGTTCTTGAATCCATGCAGCGGCGCCGTTATCAAGTCGTCGAATTCGCGAAAAGATTTTGCGTGCCGCAACGATGCGTAATCGACCGGCATCGCGAAGCGATTTCTCTTGGCAAGTATCGACTGGCGCATTTTCCGCAGGAAGTGTCATTGGTAAATTCGCGAGAAGCCGCGATTGAGGCGGGCGGAGGCCTTCGCGATTTCGAACGTGGGCGAGACCGCCACCGCGGCGGAAATCGACGTCGCCGGCGCGTTGGCGAGCCAATTGAGCAGCACGTTGGCACCCAACGAATAGCCGACGATCGCTTTCTTCACGTCCGGCTCACGCTCGCGTAGCACGTTCATAACGTAGTCGAGGTCGTTGGTGTCTCCCGAATGGTAGGTTCGCGGCAAGCGGTTCGGTTCACCGCTGCAGCCGCGATGGTGAACCACCACGCCACGCCACCCGCGTGCGTTGACGGCCGCGAGCAGGCCAAGCGCGTAACTCGATCGGGACGAGCCTTCGAGACCGTGAAGCACGATCACCAGCGGGCGGGCGGTGCCGCCATCCGACCAATCGAGATCGATGAAGTCGCCGTCGGGTAGCTCGAGACGTTCGCGCGTCAACGTCAGCGCGGGCTTTGCGCGCACGACGCCCGACCATAGGGTCTGCAGGTGGCCGCCGCGACACCACCATGCTGGCACGAAGGTCGAAGGATCCGCGGAAACGCCGGTACCGATCGTGTGCTCCATTTTCATGCGCGCCATCTTATCCGGACATCGTGACCGATGTGAATTTCTCAACGTCGCCGGCGGCCGTTACTTTACGCCGGTCGATCATCGACGGCGCCGCGTCGAGGGCATCCGCCGATTTTGCCTCGGTACATTTCAATAGTTAGTAATGACTAGTGCGACTGCAGCATTGGCGCGCGGCGCCGCGCGGGGCAACATGCATCGGCGAAATAAACTTCGGCGCGGCCGAAGCCACAATGGAGAAAGCCGATGCGAGTGACGCTCCCGGAAAACGGCGGTATCGGAGCAGAAATTACCGGCCTCAAGATAACATCCGTCTCGGCGGAACAGATCGCATCGATCAAGGATCTCGTCTACGCGCACAAGTTGGTCATTTTCCGGGAGCAATCCCTGTCCGCCGACGAATACCTTGCGTTCGCGTGCAAGGTTGGGCGCCCGCAGACTTACTTTCAGCCTCGTTATCATCTGCCGTCGTATCCGGAAATATTCGTGTCCGCGAACGTTCCGCAGGACGGAAAAAAGGTCGGCGTCTCGGGCACGGGACGGTACTGGCATACGGACTATCAATTCTTCGCGGAACCGCTGCCGCTGACCATGGTGTATCCGCAGCAGTTGCCGCGGGCGCGGCGCGAGACGTACTACATCGACATGGAAAACGTCTACCGGCGGCTGCCCGATGATCTGAGGAAAAGAATAGCGCACGCAAGCTTCGTTCATGAAGGGCGATGGCGCTACAAGATCGCCCCGGAGGACATCGACCGCGCGCTGATAGATATCTTCGAACAGATGGGGAAGGAAGTGCCGGCGGTGGTTCACCCCGCCGTCATCGAGCACCCGGTCACGGGACGTAAGAGTCTGTACGCCAGCGAAGGGTTCACGACCGGCGTCGTCGGTGCCAGCCACGAGGAGAGCAAGACGCTGTTGAACCGGCTGTTCCAGTTCATCGCCCAAGAGCAGCATATATATACCCACGCGTATCGGGACGGCGACATTCTGTTTTGGGACAACCGCCCGCTGCTGCACAAGGCGTCGACCGTGCCGAAGGGCGAACCGAGCGTGAATTACCGCATCGGCGTTTACGACGATCTGCCGTTTTACCTAACGCAAGAGCGGCTGCCCGAGAGAATGACGTCGTGATGGAGAATTGCCGTCCCATCGAGCGCTCCATCGTCGATGCGATGTTGTCGCCCTACAAGGAGCAATGCCGTTATCTGAAGCAGGCCGGCGTGGAATCCGCGCGCGCCGCGCCGCCGGCGCGCACGCCGGTAGAAGCACTGAGTGGCTTCGGGATCTTCTCGATCCAGGAGTCTTGCTACATCCAGGACACCGGCCACTTCAACTCGGTCGAGTTCAATATTTGTTACAACCAGCTCGCCTACGTAACGGTCGCGGATCTGACGGTCCGCAATTTAATCGGCCCGATGCAGGGCGTTACGTTGTCCGAATTCAGGACCAAGCAGCTTCCGAACATGCTCATCGCAAATTTCTCGAGCACGTTCAAGCGCTCGATAGACGCGCGCTTGTTCTACGGACGCTTCAGAATCGAGCGCTTGTCGGTACGCAAAGATTCGCTGTACATGCGGACGCATTGCAGTTTCTTCGACGACAACGGCGGCTTTTCCGACGGCACGGTCCTGTTGGCATTGCTGAACATCGTCCGCGGCGAAGGAAGATCGGCCCGTCGAGAAGTGGGGGTGGATGCCGATCGCGTCGCCGTGGCGGCGTCGACCGAATAAAAAGAATCGCCGACGGCCGATGCACGCAAGCGTTCTGCTTTGCATCAACCGTGGAGGGAACGCGAGTCCGTCGTTCCGCGGCATAGCGCGGCGGGAGCTCGAACGTGGTTGACGCGACGGACAGGAGCATCGATTGCACGCGCGCGCCGAATGAGCGCAAGGAGATGCTGCGCGATCTAGTGAGTGTTGAGGTCAAGCGCCTCCTCGGGGTGAGCCGGCTCAGCGCTGCCGACTGCCGCCGGAGCTTTTTCGATCTCGGAATGGATTCGCTGCGAGCGATGGATCTCAAGCTGGCGCTCGAGCAGAACCTGGAATGCGACCTCGCATCGACGCTGGTTTTCGATCATCCCACCGTCGAACGCATGGTCGAATACCTGAGTACCGACGTCCCCGCGCTCGGCGCGGGAGCGAAAGCGCCGGCCGCGATCGGTTGACGATGAAACGACGAACCCGACGTCAATGTGCGCGCGGAATGTTGTCGATCGACAGAGGACCCGATGATGATCAAAGGGCAAACGCTCCGTGATCGCGTGTCGCCGCGGTGGCGTCAATGAAGCGCGCCGCGGAGCTTGAAGCGCCGGCGCGCGAGCCGATCGCGATCGTCGGCAGCGCGTGCCGCTTCCCGGGCGCGGACAATCCCGACGCCTTCTGGCGGCTTGTCGCAAACGGCCAAGACGCGATTGGGCCGATACCGGCGGACCGGTGGTACATCGAGCGCTACTACGATCCGCGGCTCGAAGCGGCCGGAACCATGTACGTGCGCGAGGGCGGGTTCCTCAAGGAAAAGGACGGCTTCGACCCGCTGTTTTTCGGGATCTCGCCGCGCGAAGCGAATTGCATCGATCCGCAGCATCGTCTGCTGCTCGAGGTGTCGTGGGAGGCGCTCGAAGATGCGTGTCTCGCGCCGGAGCGGCTGCACGGCAGTTCGACCGGCGTCTTCATCGGAATCAGCACGGTCGATTACCTCAGTCTCATCTCCGAGCAGTTGCCGCGGAAGGATCTCGGTCCCCTGATCGGCACCGGCGCCGCGCATGCGCCCGCCGCCGGGCGGCTTTCCTATTTCTTCGGCTTCACCGGTCCGTCGATGGTGATCGACACCGCGTGCTCGTCATCTCTCGTGGCAATGCATGTGGCCTGCCAGAGCTTGCGTAGCGGCGAGTGCAGCACGGCGCTCGCCGGCGGGGTGAATCTGATTCTCTCGCCGCTCAACAACATTATATTTTCGCGCGCGCGCATGCTGGCGCGCGACGGCCGTTGCAAGACGTTCGATGCCGCCGCGGATGGATACGGCCGCAGCGAAGGCGCGGGCGTCATCGTGCTGCGGCGCTTGTCGGACGCCATCGCGAACGGAGACCGGATACTCGCGCTGATCCGCGGGTCGGCGGTGAATCAAGACGGCCAGAGCGGCGGCCTGACGGTACCGAACGGGCCGGCGCAACAATCCGTCATTCGATCCGCGCTGAATGCCGCCGCGCTCGCGCCCAACGATATCGACTACGTCGAAGCGCACGGCACCGGCACTCCTCTCGGGGATCCGATCGAAATCGGCGCGTTGGGCAACGTCTTTAGCGCCGGACGCGATCGCGACAATCCATTGTGGGTCGGCTCGGTAAAGACCAACGTCGGTCACATGGAGGCGGCAGCCGGCATCGGCGGCGTCATCAAGGTCATACTGCAAATGCAGAACGAAGAGATCGCGCCGCATCTGCACTGGCGCACGCCGAGCCCGCATGTCCGCTGGGGGTCGCTGCCGCTATCGATTCCGACGCAGCGGATTCCGTGGCCGCGCGCGGACCGTAAGCGCGCGGCGGGGATCAGCTCGTTCGGGTTCAGCGGGACCAACGCGCATGTCATTCTCGAGGAAGCGCCGTCGGCGCCGGCGCGCTCGCGCGCTTGCGCGGAGCCGGAGCGGCCGTTGCACATTCTCGCGCTTTCCGCGAAGACGGACGAAGCGTTGCCGCAGCTCGCCGCGAAGTACAACGCGTATCTACTTCAGCATCCGGAAACGGATGCGGGCGACATGTGCTACTCGGCGAATACCGGCCGATCGCACGCGGATTGCCGATTGGCGCTGGTCGGTGCGTCGCCGGAAGAGCTGCGCGAGAAGCTGAACGAAGCGAGCCTCGGCGAAACGCCGGCCGGTGCACACCGCGTGGCCGGGTTCGGTTCCGAACCGAGGATCGCTTTTCTGTTCACCGGACAGGGCTCGCAGTACGCGGGAATGGCGAAGACGCTGTACGAATCGCAACTGCACTTTCGCGAGTGCTTGGATCGCTGCGAGGAATTGCTGCGCTCGGAGATGGATCGCCCGTTGCGCTCGCTGTTGTGGGGAGCGGATGCGGGCCTGCTCGATCAGACGCGCTATACCCAGCCGGCGTTGTTCGCGGTGGAATACGCACTCGCGTCGCTGTGGCAATCCTGGGGCGTCACGCCGTTCGCCGTGCTGGGCCACAGCGTCGGTGAATATGCCGCCGCGTGCGCCGCCGGCGTGTTCGACGTGGAAGACGGACTGCGCTTGATCGCCGCGCGGGGTCGGTTGATGCAAGCGCTGCCCTCCGGTGGCGCGATGCTCGCCGTGATGACGGATGAACTGACAGCGCGTCGTTTCATCGCCGACTACCCGGATGATCTCGCCGTTGCCGCGATAAACGGTCCCGCGCAAACGGTTCTGTCGGGAAACGAAACGGCGCTGGGGCATGTGGCGGCCGGCATGAAGGGTTGCGGCATCGGTACCCGACGCCTGGTCGTGTCGCACGCGTTTCATTCGCCGCTGATGGAACCGATACAGCAGGAATTCCTGCGGATAGCGGACACGATCGCCTACCGCCGGCCGCAGTTGCGGTTCATATCCAATGTCAGAGGCGATGTCGTCGCGGACGAAATTTCCGGTGGCTATTGGGCGGAGCACGTTCGCGCGCCGGTGCAGTTCATGGCCGGAATGCAGGCGCTTGCCAAACTCGAGTGCAATGTATTCGTTGAAATCGGTCCGAAGCCGACGCTCCTCGGCATGGCGCGCCAGTGCATTCCCGGCACCGATGCCCGCTGGCTGCCGAGTCTGCGCGAAGGCGCCGAGGACTGGGCGGTGTTGCTCGACAGTCTCGGCGCGCTTTACGCTCGTGGCGTCGGCGTTGATTGGGCCGCGTTGGACCGCGGGCACGCGCGGCGCAAGCTCGCGCTTCCCACCTATCCGTTCCAGCGACAGAAGTACTGGTTCATGCCGCCCGGTCGAGCGGCCCGGCGCGTCGATGTCCCCGCGGCCGGGCATGCGCTGCTTGGGCACCGGCTCTCGATAGCGGCGTTGCGCGATGCGGTCGTGTTCGAGTCACGCTTGAGCGCCGACGCGCCGCGTTTCCTCGGCGATCATCGCGTGTACGACACGGTCGTTTTTCCCGCAGCCGGCTATATCGAAGTGGCGTTCGCCGCGGGCAGGCAATTGATCCGCGAATCGTCATTGGCAGTGAGCGCCCTTAGCGTCCATGAGCCACTCGTTTTGTCCGCCGAGCACGACCGGATGTTTCAAACGGTTGTGATTCCGGAAGGCGAGCGGCGCTACAAGTTCGAAATTTTCAGTCGCCTCGCCGACGTCGGTGACGACGAGACCCGGTGGGTCTCGCACACGACTGGATTTCTTAGCGCCGGTAGCGGTGGCGTTGTCGAGGAAGCGAGCGCCATTTCGCCGCCGGCAAACCACCGGGGCATGGTCGACGTGGCCGCGTACTACGCGCAATACGCGCGCCTGGGATTTCAGTACGGGGAGAATTTCCAAGGAATCGAAACGCTGTGGCACGACAAGCAAGGCGTCGCGGCGCGCGTGCGCGTGCCCGAATCGCTTGTCGGGGAAAAGCACGAATTCCAAATTCACCCGGTGCTGCTGGACAGCTGCTTCCAGGCGCTCG
>JBGPCS010000081.1:0-8601 GCA_041481875.1 Sulfurifustaceae bacterium | reverse complement strand
GCGCTACGCCGCGCTGGCACTGAAGCTTCCGCCGGGCGCGGTACTGCTGACCGCGCACCATCAAGACGATCAAGCGGAAACGCTGCTGCTGCAGCTGCTGCGCGGCGCCGGCGTTGCCGGGCTCGCGGCGATGCCGGCGCTGGTCGATTTCGCGCGCGGACGCTTGGCGCGTCCGCTGCTCGGATTCGAACGTCGCGCGCTCGCCGACTACGCGGCGGAGCAGAAATTGCAATGGATCGAAGACCCCAGTAACCAGGACCCAAGCATGGCGCGGAACTTTCTGCGCCACCGCGTCTGGCCCGCTATCGCGAAGCGGTGGCCGCAAGCGGCGGAACGTCTTGCGGCCGCTGCGCGGCATCAGGCCGACGCTGCTTCCCTGTTGAATGACCTTGGGCGTGTCGACCTCGCGACGGTCGTCGATGCGCGGGGCGACGTGTGTGTCATCGCACTCAGGAAACTCTCGGCCGAGCGACAGGCGAACGTCGTGCGTTGCTGGATTCGCGCCGGCGGCATGACAACGCCGGGAGAGCGGGTATTGCGGGAAATTTTGGCGCGGGTGCACGGCGATCCGCAAACGCGCCACGCGGTCATCAGCTGGCGCGGCGGCGAAGTCCGTCGCTATCGCGACCGGCTGGTACTGGAACGGCCGGCTCCGCCGCCCCCCGCAGACTGGGAGGCGGTGTGGGATGCGACGACCGTCCTCGAAATTCCCGGCACCGATCGGTGTTTGCGCGCGGAGGCGACGACCGGCAGAGGGCTTGCGCGTTCGCGCGTCGCCGGCAACGTCGTGCGCGTGCGATTACGCCGCGGCGGCGAGCGCTGCCGATTGCGCGGACACGCACACAAGCTGAAAAAGTTATTGCAGGAGGCGGGAGTTCCACCGTGGGAGCGCGCGCGGTTGCCGCTGATCTACGTCGGCGAGGAGTTGGCCGCCGTCGCAGATCGTTGGGTCTGTGAACCCTACGCGGCGCTGCCCGATGAGCCCGCTATCGCGATCGTGTTGGAGCGTTCGAATGTGCGCTAAGTCGCGCGCGTTAATTGCGCAAACCGACGCCATCTGGTAGCGTGTCCTTCCGTTTCGATGTCGGAGTGTCGCATCGGTGGTGCCGATGCAGAACGTGCCGCGCAACGTGGCCGCAATCAGCAGCCGACTTGAGTAGAACGGGTTCTCATGACCAAGTTTGTTTTCGTGACCGGCGGTGTCGTTTCCTCTTTGGGCAAGGGGATCGCAGCCGCCTCCCTCGGCGCCATCCTCGAAGCGCGCGGCCTCAAAGTCACCCTGTTAAAGCTCGACCCGTATATCAACGTCGATCCGGGCACGATGAGTCCGTACCAGCACGGCGAGGTGTACGTCACGCAGGACGGCGCCGAAACCGATCTCGATCTCGGGCACTACGAACGCTTCGTGCGCACGACCGTCGGCAAGCGCAACAACTTCACGACCGGAAAGATCTACGAGAGCGTAATTCGCAAAGAGCGGCGCGGGGATTATCTCGGCGCGACCGTGCAAGTCATCCCGCATATTACCGATGAGATTAAGCGCTGCATCGAGTACGGCGCGAACGGCGCCGACGTCGCGCTCGTCGAAATCGGTGGCACGGTGGGCGACATCGAGTCGCTGCCGTTTCTCGAAGCCATTCGCCAAATGGGGATCGAGCACGGTCCCGGTAACTGCGTGTACGTGCATCTCACGCTCGTGCCTTACATCATCGCCGCGGGCGAGTTGAAGACGAAGCCGACGCAGCATTCAGTTAAAGAACTGCTGTCGATCGGCATACAACCTGACATTCTCCTGTGCCGCTCCGATCGGCTCTTGCCGGAAGACGAGCGGCGCAAGATCGCGCTATTCACCAACGTCCCGCCGCGCGCGGTCATCTCGGCGCCGGATGTCGACAATATTTACAAAATACCGCGGGGGCTGCATGAGCAGGGGCTCGATGAGATCGTCGTGGAACGGCTGCACCTCAACGCACGCCGGGCGAACCTGTCGGAATGGGACAAAGTCGTGTACGCCATGGAGCACACGACGGCGGAAGTGGAGGTCGCGCTGGTCGGCAAGTACACCCACCTCACCGAGTCTTATAAGTCGCTCAGCGAAGCGTTGAAGCACGCCGGTATCCATACGCGCACGCGCGTCAACATTCGCTACATCGATTCCGAAGCGATCGATAACGATGGCACCGCGGCGCTCGAAGGCGCGGACGCAATTCTGGTGCCGGGAGGTTTCGGCGAACGTGGGATCGAAGGTAAAATCAAAGCGGCGAATTTTGCGCGCACGCACGGCATTCCGTATCTCGGCATTTGCTTAGGCATGCAGGTCGCGGTCATCGAGTTCGCGCGCAACGTCGCCGGTCTGAAGGGCGCGCACAGCACCGAGTTCGATCCGAAAACGCCGCATCCGGTGATCGCGATGATCACCGAATGGGCGACTGCGGAAGGCGGCAAGGAGCGGCGTATCGCCGGCGGCGATCTCGGTGGCACCATGCGGCTCGGCGGTCAGGAGTGCAAGTTGTTGGCGCGTACGCGCGCGCGCGACCTGTACGGCCGCGACACGATCGTCGAGCGCCATCGCCACCGTTACGAGTACAACAACAATTATCGGGAGTCGCTGCCGGCGCGCGGTCTCGTGGTCGCGGGCACGTCGGTCGACGACATGCTCGTCGAAGTGATCGAGCTTGCCGATCACCCGTGGTTCATCGGTGTGCAGTTCCATCCCGAGTTCACCTCGACGCCGCGCGACGGGCACCCGCTGTTTCGCGGCTATATCGAAGCCGCGCGCGCGCGCCGCGCCGGCACGGAGCCGCGTCAGGCGGCGGCGCGATGAAGCTTTGCGGGTTCGAGGTCGGACTCGATCGTCCGTTTTTTCTGATCGCCGGTCCGTGCGTGATCGAGTCCGAGGCGCTCGCGCTCGAATCGGCGCAGCAGCTCAAAGAGATCACGGCCGCGCTCGGCATTCCATTCATTTACAAATCCTCTTTCGACAAGGCGAATCGCAGCTCGCACGCGTCGTTTCGCGGACTCGGTCTGGAGCAAGGGCTCGCGATCCTCGCGCGCGTGAAGCGCGACCTCGGCGTACCGGTGTTGACCGACGTGCACGATACGCCGGAGATCGAAGCGGTCGCCGCGGCGGTCGATGTACTGCAGACGCCGGCGTTCTTGTGCCGCCAAACGGATTTCATTCAAGCCGTCGTGCGCGCCGGTAAGCCGGTCAATATCAAGAAGGGTCAGTTTCTCGCGCCGCACGAAATGAAAAACGTCGTGGAGAAGGCGCACGGCGCGGGCGGCAAGGGCCGCATTCTCGTGTGCGAGCGCGGCGTTTCGTTCGGCTACAACAATCTCGTCTCCGACATGCGTGCGCTCGCGATCATGCGCGAGACCGGTTGTCCGGTCGTGTTCGACGCGACGCACTCGGCGCAATTACCGGGAGGGCAGGGCGCGAAGAGCGGCGGCCAACGGGAATTCGTCCCGCTGCTGGCGCGCGCCGCTATCGCCAGCGGAGTGGCGGGCATTTTCATGGAAACGCACCCCAACCCCGACAAGGCGCCGTCCGACGGACCGAACATGTGGCCGCTCGCGCGCATGCGTGAGTTGCTCGAGACGCTAAAGGAGCTGGACACCGTGGTAAAACGCCGCGGCTTCGCGGAGCAGTCGCTGATGTCGAGCGGATGAGCCAATTCGGTTTGATGACCGCCAAGGACGCGAAGGACGCCAAGGAGAGATTCCGATGACAATAAACAATCGTTGTGTCCTTGGTGTCCTTAGCGGTTCCATCTCACGCTATCGAAGTTGGGAAAAAGTCGCATGTCAGTGATTGCAGATATCCACGCTCGTGAAATTCTCGATTCGCGCGGCAATCCGACCGTCGAAGCCGACGTTACCTTGGCGAGCGGAGCCAGCGGGCGCGCCGCGGTTCCGTCCGGCGCCTCCACCGGTTCGCGCGAAGCGCTTGAGCTGCGCGACGCCGATCCGAAGCGTTATCTCGGCAAGGGCGTGCAGCGCGCGGTCGCCAACGTCAACGGCGAAATTCGCAAGCTCCTGCTCGGGCGCGATGCGCGCGACCAAGCCGGGATCGACCGGGCGATGATCCAGCTTGACGGCACCGAGACGAAATCGCGTCTCGGTGCGAACGCGCTGCTCGCGGTGTCGATGGCGACGGCACGTGCCGCCGCCGCCGACTCGAAGCAGCCGCTGTATCGCTACCTGCATCAAGGCGGCGAATTCATTCTGCCGGTGCCGATGATGAACATCATCAACGGTGGAGCGCACGCCGACAATAGCGTGGACATGCAAGAGTTCATGATTCTGCCGGTCGGCGCACCGACGTTCGCCGAAGCACTGCGCTACGGCGCGGAGATATTTCACGCGCTCAAGAAGTTGCTGCACTCGCGCGGACTCGGCACCGCCGTCGGCGATGAGGGCGGCTTCGCGCCGGATCTGCCGTCCAATGAAGCGGCGGTGCAGATAATCATCGAGGCGATCGAGCAGGCGGGCTACAAAGTAAACGCCGACGTCGCGCTCGGCCTTGATTGCGCGAGCAGCGAATTCTACAAGGATGGCCGCTACAATCTCGAATCGGAGCATCGCCAACTTAACGCCGCCGAGTTCGTGGAATTGCTCGCCGATTGGTGCCGACGCTATCCGATCATCACCATCGAGGACGGCTGCGCCGAAAACGATTGGGACGGTTGGAAGCTGCTCACGGACCGCCTCGGCAAACAAGTTCAGGTCGTCGGCGACGATCTTTTCGTGACCAACACGAAGATTCTGAAACGGGGAATCGAGAAGGGCGTGGCGAATTCGATCCTGATCAAGGTGAATCAAATCGGTACGCTGACCGAGACCCTCGAGGCAATTGCAACGGCGCGCGCAGCCGGCTACACGTCCGTTATCTCCCACCGCTCCGGCGAGACCGAGGACAGTTTCATCGCGGATCTCGCGGTCGCGACCGGAGCCGGCCAGATCAAGACCGGCTCGCTGTCGCGCTCCGATCGCGTCGCCAAGTACAACCAATTGCTGCGCATCGAGGAGGCGCTCGGCAGGAGCGCGCACTATCCCGGATGCGCCGCGTTCGGATATCGAGCGACATAGACCCCGTGCCAATGTCTCGCATGCGGTTGGCAACCCTCGGACTGATTGCATTGCTCGTCATATTGCAGTATCCGCTATGGTTCGGCAGCGGCGGACTGTTCGCGGTGTGGAGTCTGAAGCGCGAGATTGCCGCGCAGCAGGGAGAGAACGCCCGCTTGCACGAGCGCAATCAGGTGCTCGCCGCGGAAGTTATCGATCTCAAGAAGGGCGTCGAGGCGGTCGAGGAGCGCGCGCGTGTGGAATTGGGCATGATAAAGCGCGGCGAGACATTTTTTCAGGTGATCGACGAGCCGAAGGGGACGAAGCCGGCGGCGGAGGCGCGCCCGCGCGGGACGCGCTAAGAATTAATTGGACGCGTAGCGCAAATCTTTCGCTACACCGAATACGGTAACGATTCGAGCATAAGTGGCGTACCGCCCGGTTGGCTCAAATGCAATCCACCGCGCTGCACGCTGTCCGTATGAATTACCGCCAGCAAATCCTGTCCGGTTGACGGAGCGGGACACGCGACCACCACGGTGCCGGTCGACTGCCCTGGTGTATCACCCGAGTAGATGGGCGTTCCGGGCGCGGGGGTGTCTTCGATCTTCGCGTGTGCACGGTACATGCGCTGCTTCAGACGTCCCAGATAGTGCAGTCGCGCGACGATCTCCTGCCCGGTGTAGCAACCTTTGTTGAAACTGATACCGCCGAGGAGATCGAGGTTCGCCATCTGCGGCACGAATGCGTCGCTGGTTTCCGGCAAGACCGTCGGGACACCGGCCATGATGTCGTGCCAGGTCCACGCATCGGCGCCGGCCGCTGCGATGTCGAGCGTCAATCGATTCCGCATCGCGGACGCATCCGCCGGCGGCGCGAGAATCTCGAAGCGTGGATGAAAACCCGGCAAGCGCGCCACCAGCGCGTTGCCGATCGGCACGCACGCCTCGGCGCCTTCGGGCACCGCACCCGCCGCGGCGCGCACTGCGTTCGCCGCGTTCGGCCCGGCAACGCCGATGCGCGTGAACGCATCATCGGCGATCTCTAGAACGACTTTCGATCGCAACACGTACATACGCAGGCGCTTGAGTATGTCGTCGCGCAACTCGGCCGGCAGCTGCAAAAGGTACGCGCCGTCGCGCGGAAATATCCGAAACACCGCCAACATGCGGCCCTTGGCGCTGCACCAAGCGCTTAGTTGGCTGTGCGCGGTATCGAGAAGGGTGAGATCGTTGGTGAGCTGCGCGTTGAGAAAGCTCGTGACGTCGGGCCCGCTGGCGCGAATCAGCGACAAATGCGCGAGCTCGACCAGTATGGCTTCATCGCGCGCTATGCGCCGCGCCGTCTCGGGGGTGCCGGGATCTTTCATGCGCGCTCGGTGACCTGTGTGCGTGCAGCACAAAAACTCTTCCGTTGGTGAACAGTCATCTACACCTCGGACGCGAAGCTCTGACGGCAATCATGATGTCCCGGCTTCCCACGGATGCGCTCGACTCTATATAATACCGGACCGCGCGCGGTAACTCGGACAGCGGATGTCCCGCGTCAGACTACACCGCTCAGCCGAAAAAACACTATGCAAAGAAGCGCGACGCGCCCTGTCTACCTCAATCTTGTGCAAATTCGGTTGCCGATCGGTGGGTTTGTGTCGATCATCCATCGCATTACCGGTGCCGCGCTGGCGTTGGCGACTCCGTTCGCGCTGTGGGCACTGCAGGCTTCCTTCGAAAGCGAAGCGCGCTTCGAGCAGGTGCGCGCGTTACTCGGCACCGGACTCGGCCGGGCGGCCGTGCTCTTGGTGTTGTGGATGCTCGTGCAACATCTTTATTCCGGACTTCGGCATCTTTTTATCGATATCGATGTTGGAGTAGACCTACCCGTTGCTCGACGTACCGCCTGGGTGACGCTGATTGCGTCCATCGTGACAGTGCTGTCGGTGGGGGTGCTGATATGAGCGGCGCACGGTCGCTCGGTGGCACGCACCGCGGCGTCGCGGCATTTCTCATCCAACGTCTGACCTCGATTTATCTCGGCGCCTTCACGATCTATCTCATCGTTTATGTCGTCTCGCATCCGATCGGCAATTACGCAGGCTGGAGCGGTTACTTTTCCGCCGGTTGGGTACGTCTTGCTTGGGGACTCTTCGTCGCGACGCTGCTCGCGCACGTTTGGGTCGGGTTGCGCAGCATCTATATGGATTACGTGAAGCCGACGTGGTTGCGGTTCATCGTCAGCACCGCCACCGCGTTGGCGCTGGTCGCGCTCGTTTTCTGGGCGGCGGTGATTTTCTTGCGAGGAATCGCGTGACGCCGCCGATCCATCGGTTCGACACGATCGTGGTGGGCGCCGGCGGCGCCGGCATGCGCGCGGCGCTGCAGCTTTCGCAGGCTGGGTTGAAAACGGCGGTGCTCTCGAAAGTTTTTCCGACGCGCTCGCACACGGTCGCGGCGCAGGGCGGCATCAGCGCCGCGCTCGGCAACATGGGCGAAGACGATTGGCGGTGGCACATGTACGACACCGTCAAGGGATCGGATTATCTCGGCGATCAGGATGCGATCGAATTTCTGTGCCGCACGGCGCCCGAAGTCGTCATCGAGCTGGAGCATTACGGCATGCCGTTCGATCGCAACGACGACGGAACGATCTATCAGCGGCCATTCGGCGGGCACTCGGTCAACTTCGGCGAGAAGCCGGCGCAGCGCAGCTGCTGCGCCGCCGATCGCACCGGTCACGCGATGCTGCACACGCTCTATCAGCGCAACGTGCGTGCCAACACGCAGTTCTTCATCGAGTGGATGGCGCTCGATCTCATCCGCGACAGCAGCGGTCAGGTGCTGGGTGTGACCGCGATCGAGATGGAAACCGGACAAGTGTCGATTTTGCACGCGCGCGCGACGATCTTTGCCACCGGCGGAGCGGGGCGGATTTTCGCCACCAGCACCAACGCGTTCATCAACACCGGCGATGGTCTCGGCATGACCGCGCGCGCGGGGTTGCCGCTCGAGGACATGGAGTTTTGGCAATTTCATCCGACCGGTGTCGCCGGCGCCGGCGTGCTCATCACCGAGGGCGTACGCGGCGAAGGCGGATTCCTGCTCAACAAGGCGGGCGAGCGCTTCATGGAGCGTTACGCCCCGACGATGAAAGACTTGGCGAGCCGCGACGTGGTGTCGCGCGCGATGGTGACGGAAATGAAAGAAGGCCGGGGCGTTTCCGGCGAGCATGGCGACTATCTCCTGCTCAAGCTCGATCATCTCGGCGAGGAGCGAATTGAAAAACGTTTGCCCGGCATCCGCGAGATCGCGAAAAACTTCGCGAACGTGGACCCGGTGAAAGAACCGATCCCCGTGGTTCCGACCGCGCACTATCAGATGGGCGGCATCCCGACGAACTATCGCGGCGAAGTCGTGGCCCCCAAAGGCGGCAATCCGGAAGTCGCGGTGCCCGGTTTTTATGCGGCGGGTGAATGCGGCTGCGCATCGGTGCACGGCGCCAACCGGCTCGGTACGAACTCACTCACCGATCTCGTCGTCT
>JBGPCS010000080.1:0-8638 GCA_041481875.1 Sulfurifustaceae bacterium | reverse complement strand
TCCGGATCCACATCGGTCCCGAACTCGAGCTTCAGAAGCTTACAATCTCGCAGAGCCGAGGCGATCGCGCGCGCCGCGGCGCCCGTGCCGACGCTCGACAACACGCTCGGCGCGCCGGCCAGTCGCCCCGAATCGACGGCGCGCGGCGACACGACGGTGTTTCGCCCGCCGAGCAAATCAACAACGCAGGAGTGTCCGAGTTGCGGTGCGACGCTCGCGCTCGATGCGCAGCACTGTCGCTGCGGTTACCTCTTCGCGCACGTCACCGACATGCCGGTGCTCACACCGGAGGCGCCGATCGCGTTCGCGCCGCTGGATCAGGAAGGGATGCAAGAGTGCCCGAATTGCACCGCAACCGTCGCCGCGCATATGACGCGCTGCAACTGCGGTTACACATTTTCCTACGCAGCGGACCAGGTACCGGCCCTATCCCTCGACTCCACCGCGCTTAGTATCCTCTCGGAGGGCATCGGGGCAAGCCGCACGTCTCGCCGACGCTGAGATTCCGCGTGCCGTACGCCCTCGCGGCGCGGCTCAACTCGTGGTCAACAACAAATCGTTCAACCGCCGCACGAACGCGGAGGGGTCTTCGAGCTGACCGCCTTCGGTCAAGAACGCCTGCTCGAACAACAAATGACTCCAATCGGAAAATCGCTTGGCGTCCACTTCGCCCCGCAACCGCTTTACGATCGGATGCTCCGGATTGATCTCGAGTATCGGTCGGCTCTGCGGCAAAGATTGCCCCGCCGCTTTGAGCAGACGGCCTAAGTTCACGCTGATGTCGCTCTCCTCGACCACGAGGCACGCCGGCGAGGTGGTCAAACGCCGCGTCGTCCGCACCGCCTTTACCCGCTCGCCGAGCGCTTGTTGAATCCGTTCGACCAGTTCCTTGAATTCGCTTTCCGTCTGTTCACGCTGCTTCTGGTCCTGCTGGTCTTCGAGACCGCCCAAGTCGAGACCGCCCTTCGCCACCGATACGATGGGTTTACCTTCGTACTCGGTCAGGTGTGTCATCACCCACTCGTCGATACGGTCGTACATCAACAGAACTTCCGCGCCCTTCTGCCGAAACACCTCCAGATGCGGGCTGTTCTTCGCAGTGGCGAAGGTCTCGGCCGTGACGTAGTAGATTTTCGATTGACCCGGTTTCATGCGCGCGAGGTAATCGGCAAGCGAAACGTCCTGGACATCGGTATCCTTGTGGGTCGATGCGAAGCGCAACAAGCGCGCCACGGCTTGCCGGTTCCCGTGATCCTCCACCGCACCTTCCTTGAACACGGCGCCGAACTCGCCCCAGAACGCGGCGTACTTTTCCTTGTCCTTCTCGATCAGATCCCCCAGCAAGTCGAGAACTTTCTTCACCGAACCGCCGCGGATCGCCTCGATATCCTTGCTGTGCTGCAGAATCTCGCGCGAAATATTGAGCGGAAGGTCGTTCGAATCGACGACGCCCCGAACGAAACGCAAATACGCCGGCAACAGCTGCTCGGCGTCGTCCATGACGAACACGCGGCGCACGTAGAGCTTCACCCCATGCCGGTGCTCGCGGTCCCATAGATTGAACGGCGCGCGCTTGGGGATGTAGAGGAGCGATGTGTACTCCTGCTTCCCCTCGACCCGCGAATGCACGTATGCCAGCGGCGGTTCGAAGTCGTGCGCCACGTGCTTGTAGAATTCCTCGTAGTCCTCGGGCTTAATCTCCTGCTTCGGCCGAGCCCAGAGCGCGGAGGCACGATTGACCGCCTCCGCTTCGCTTTTCTTGTCCTCGGACGCCATCACGATCGGTATCTGAATATGATCCGAGTACTTGTGAATGATGGCGCGCAGACGGTATCCGTCGATAAATTCGCTCTCGTCCTCGCGCAGATGCAGAGTCACCTCGGTGCCGCGGGCGGCGCGCTCGACGGTCTCGATGCTGTACTCGCCTGCGCCGTCCGACTCCCAATGCACGCCGTGTTCCGCGCCGAGACCCGCGCGACGCGTGCAAATCGTGACGCGGTCAGCCACGATGAACGCCGAGTAGAAACCGACGCCGAACTGACCGATCAGCTTCGCGTCGCGCGCCTTGTCCCCGGAGAGTGCGGCGAGAAACTCGCGCGTGCCGGACTTCGCGATGGTGCCGATATTGTCGATGACTTCCGCGCGGCTCATGCCGACGCCGTTGTCGGCGACGGTGACGGTGCGCGCCTTTTTGTCGTAGCTCACGTGGATCTTGAGATCGGATCCGCCTTCCAGCAGCGCGTCATCCGTTAGCGCCTCGAAGCGCAGCTTGTCGCACGCGTCGGACGCGTTCGAAATCAGCTCGCGCAAGAAGATCTCCTTGTTGCTGTACAGCGAGTGGATCATGAGATCCAGCAATTGCCGAACCTCGGTTTGAAAACCTAGGGTCTCTTTGTGGCTTGCTACGGCCATCGACGCGCTCCTCGATACACCCGCTGAACCAGCGGCAAATTGGGGTCGGAATTCCGACGCTTCAAGGCCCGCAAACCACCTGTCGGGCAGGTGCTTCCAGCCATCGTCCTTCGCGGCGGTTTTACCGGGCTCGGCGCAAACACCGCCTATACTTTTTCACTGTGCCGCCAGATTGGAACGCCATTCGGAAAGTCATGACGACAAACGAAACTATCAGTACCGAACTCCCGGTCTGCCCGCAGTGCCACGCGAGTCACGCGTCCGCGTCGCCTTGCGTCGGCGTCGCGCGGGAGATTACTTCCGGGCCGCTCATGGCTCAAGCAGAATCGCTGTTCGAGTCGTATCTGGCCGCGCGACTACTCCGCTCGCGCAGAAATCTAACGGTCGCCAAGGTCACGCTGTTGCGCGATCCCCGCAGCCGAGCGAAGCGCGACGCGCTGTTACGCGTCGAGGCCGAAACGCAGACCCTTCAGACTCAACTCCTCGAGCAAACGCGCCGGGCCGCTAGGGCGCGGGAGCACGCCAAGGTCGCCGCTCACGTGGAATCTCTCTCTGCGGAGTTGGTGAGCACCCCATCCGCACGCGCGACCGAGGACTTCCGCGCGCTGCAAGCCGCTAAGGCCGACAACACCATGCGGTCGACCGTGCCGCATGGGTACTCGCGTCCCGACGATCGCGAGTGCCCCCGCTGTGGCAATCGGACGTCCGCCGATCACACGGTCTGTCGCTGCGGCCATCGATTCGTCGCGGGTAACGAGTCGCGCGCAGAGCCCTTCCTGAGCGATGAGGAAGCGGCGGCGTTACGGCCGTCGAAGTTCACCGAATAGCGGCGGGTTCACGGGACAGAGAACGTGGAAATTGCCCAACCGAAGGTGTCTGAATCCGAAGCCACGGCCCCGTCGGCGGTGACCGACGAAGAACTGTTCTGCGACTATCTCAGCGCACGCCTAGAACAGGCGCTCGAATCCCTGAACGCGTCGCGCGACGCGCTGATCGCGCAACCCCAAGAGTACCACCGCGCGGTGGAAGTGATGCGCAAGGTCTACGAGCTGCGCGACCTGAAGAAACAACTTGAGTACCAGCGCGGCCGATTGAACACCGCGCGCGAGGCAGCCGGGCTCGCCCCCGTCGTCGCCGCCGATATTCCCGTTAGTCAGATCGCGACTGAAGGGTTTCGCGCCGCGCAGGCGGAGCAAGCCGACAAGATCATGGCGACGTTGAAGTCTCGACCGCGCACCTGCCCGTCGTGCCAAGCGCTGCTTGGCATCGACGCAACGCAGTGCAGCTGCGGCCATGGCGCTGGCGAGTCTGAGTCTTTGAGCGGCGCCGAGGCGCCGGCAAATCCACCCCGCTTCGCACGCTAGTCCCCCGGGCCGGGTGGTCGATCTCTCGCGCCGCTACGGCGCGAGACAACGATAGACGTTGAAAATCTGCTTCCCGCCTTCCATCGTCGACGCCGGCACAAGCGTGTCTCCTCCCATGTCGGCCGCGGCATTCTGCGCGTTCAGCGTCACGTCGTCTTGCACCGCGTCGCGCGCGCGCGGAATTGCACCGATATAGTCGGCGACCGAGGACGTCAGCGTTCCGAGCGAGCGGCAGCGCTCGACTTCCGGCGCGGTAAGGATTCGTACCTTTTTGCCTTCGGCCGTCGGTTGTACGAACACGCAGCCTGCCGCAAGCGCGGCGCCGGCAAGGATCGAGTACATGGACTTCGCACGATGCATCACCAATCTCCTGGTTTCATTCCTTGAGCACGCATTTTGAATATAGATCTTTCAGTCGTCCGGCCGGGTCGTACTTTTGCTTCAACCGGTCGTACGCCGCACGATTGTAAATTTGCCAGAATTCCTCCGGCGTGAAGAAGGAATCCGAGTAGAGCGACTTCATTCCGCCGAGCTCGCCGACTTTGCGCTCCACCTGCCGATTGTAGAATCCCTCGGGCAGCGGTTCGCGCCCGCTAATCACGTCCCAAAAACCGAAGTTCACGTAGAGCTTGCGCGGATCGAGCCGATAGAGGTCGAATTGCGCGTCGGCGCGATACGCCCGGGTCGGACACACCCAGACGGGCAAAAAGCGAATCGCGTCGTGGTAGAAATCCACGAACTCGACACCGCGCTCGATCGGTATCTCCACGTCCTGTATCACCGACTCGGTATGTACGCGGCGCAGCCGGTTCACCTGCTCCATCAGCTTCCAGCGGCTATTCCAGCGCATGATCTTCGTGTACGTAACGGAATTCAGCCGAGCGCGCCCGTAGAGCCGACGGATGAACGGGTTCTGCGCGCCGAGATTCTTCGAGCACCAGAACCAATCGGTGTCCCAGCGCCAAAGATAATCCGACGTCGTCAGGTAATCGGTCGCGCGCGTCTGGATGGAACGATAATAAATCTCGCGGTAGGTGTAATCGCTGACGTGCGGCGCGGTGTCGCTGAATCGGCCGAGCGTGATGTACATCTCGTCGCGGGAGAAGATGACGCCGTCGACGAAATCGACGTCGCTCGCGCACCAGCGCTCGAGGTCAGCGAAGTACGCCCGTGCCTCTCGATGGCGCACGTGCGTGAGCTGCACGAAGCGCTTCACCGGAATTGCTTTGACTTTCAGCCGCAGCGCGTACCCGAGCGTGCCGTATGAATTCGGGAAGCCGTAAAAGAGATCACGCTGCTCGTTGGTCGGCGTACAAACGACGATGCGGCCGTCCGGAAGCAGAACCTCCAGCTCTTCCACGGTCTCATGCACCAGCCCGTAGCGAAAAGATGAAGATTCGATGCCGCAACCGGTGACGGCGCCGCCGATCGTGATCGACTTCAGCTGCGGCACGACCGTCGGCATCACGCCGTGTTCGAGCGCCGCGGCCACGAGGTCCGCATAGGGCGTCATGCCCTCGACTTCGATGACGCCGGCCGCGCGATCCACGTTTAAAACGTTGTTGAAATCGCGGACGTCCAGGCGTCGCGCCGATGCTTCCGGTCGATCACGAAAAAGATTGGACGTGGGCTTATCGAGTCGCAGGTCGCCGTCGCGATTCTGCCTGAGGAACTCGCTCAAACGCTGCTTGCGATCTTCGTACGCGAGAGTCGTCATCGCGGGGGGCGTCGGTCGCTACTCTTCCTGGGCAAAGCTCTTGATGATATAGCCGCCCGATTTCTCATCGCGCTCAAGCTTCAGCTGTCCGCGCGCCTGTGCGTCCTCAAGCAGCTTGCCGAACGTGCGAAAACCGTGGTACGTCTCATCGAACCCCGGCTTGCGGCGTTTGAGCGCCTGCTTCACCATCGAGCCCCACACCTTGTCCTCGGCACCGCGCTCCTTGAACAGCGCCTCGACGGTTTCCAGCACGAGCTCGATGGCCTGCTGTTTCTTCTCGTCTTCAGTCCTTGCGACCTCCGGCGCCGGCGCCTTCTTGTTGTCAGGCCTACGGCTGCGGCGCTTTTGCTTCTCTTCCCGGACCAAATCGTCGTAGAAAATAAATTCGTCGCAGTTGGCGATGAGCAGATCCGACGTCGCGTTCTTCACGCCTACGCCGATCACGACCTTATTGTTCTCGCGCAGCTTGCTGACCAGCGGCGAGAAATCGGAATCGCCGCTGACGACGACAAACGTATCGACGTGCGACTTCGTGTAACAGAGATCCAAAGCATCGACGACCATGCGGATATCGGCGGAATTCTTCCCCGACATGCGCACGTGGGGAATCTCGATCAGCTCGAACGCCGCCTCGTGCATCGCCCCCTTGAATTCCTTGTAGCGATCCCAGTCGCAGTACGCCTTCTTCACGACAATCGTGCCCTTGAGCAGCAGCCGCTCCAACACCTTGTCGATGTCGAAGTCTGCATACTTGGCGTCGCGGACGCCCAACGCGACGTTCTCAAAGTCGCAGAATACCGCCATGTTTTCGGTCGTGGGCTTATACGTCACAACGAGTCCCTATCTGAACGGCGGCTATTGTCGCATGTTTGGCGCGCATCGCGCACCGCGTGTGGATTTGCCGCACTTGGAGACGCGACAAAACATTTTGTGCCGCGCACCGGCCACTACGAAGTGTCTTACCGCACACAGCAACATCCGAAGCCCGACGGAGAGAGCACCTCGCCCATCGGGATCCGCCTCCCGCGCGCCTTGCAGGCCGTTGAAAAGCGATCTGCTAAGGCCCCACCGGGAAGCGCGGCACGCTTTTCAAGCGCGCCGGCTTTCGAAAAGGCGCGCGAGACACGGACACGCGCCCGCTACTTGCGGGTTGAAAAAATTCACGGAAGGACTTTTTCAACATCCAGCCGGTGCCTGGACTGCAGCGCACCGGCGGAATCAACATGGCGCCCATAAAAGGATCCATCCCAGCCACGCGGTTCCGGCGAACGCAGCCGACGCGATGAGCACCGCGGCCATGCGCAACCCGGCGTCCATCGGGCCGTCGTCGCCGCGATGGCGGCGACGTATCGCGCGCAATACCCGCAGCGAGTGCAGGCAGGCAAAGACAATGAGAGTTAGCGCGGCCACGGTCAGCGCCATCAGCAAGAATAGGGTCACGCGCACACCGAAGAAATCGACATCGGAGAAAGCCGGAATACAACCGATCGTTACAAAACCATACGCGATGCCGGCGTAGACGACCGCGATCGCGGGCGCGTTCAACGCTAGTTGCAGGAACGGATTTCCCTTGGCCATTGCGATCGTAAGCACCTTCAGTCGGTCGCTGCTGTTCGGTGTAAGATTCCTCGAAGACACAACGCGCGGACACGCCACGCAATATACGCGAGCAAACGACCGCTGGGCAGCGTATGCATCTATTCATTGAGTGTCGTCGCATTGCGACGGCGCAATCCACGTGCGGTTCGATGGCTTGTCGTAATTCGATCGCATCCTGTCTCAAACACGCGACACCCTCGCGCTTGACATTCCAGCGCAGATCGGACCGCCGCGCCTGGTGAATCGACTACTCAGGTGTTGCGTGCGACACGAGGATCGTCATACCATGGCGAAAAATATAATTGGGCTGGGGGTATTGAACAGGTTGCCGGGCGCCGGACCGCACGCTGTACGTGGTTGTGCGCACATGCTTGACGCACTGGGCAGACACCGACGACGTGGTTACGTCCCAAGGTGAAAGCCCTGCTCCTTCGCGATCACGCATGAACAACCTGTCAGGTCGAAACCTACTGAGGAAGGTTTCGATGGCACACCATAACGAAACAAGGGTTGAGCATACGGCTTGGTCGGTTGCTAGTCGCGCCGAGCGGTTGCCGCTCGACGAGCACCCCACGTTCCAACGGAGTATTTGAATGAACCAGACTCAAGAATGCGTCGAACAGCATCCGGCGATCGCGATTGATTTCGCCGTTAGCGCATTAGTACGTCCGCGCGCGCCTAGCCAATCGTCGAACAATTCACTGTGAAGCCTCGATACACGCTCATAGGAATTGGCGCGATCGCGCTGTTGCTCGCGTTGGCGACAATCGGGTGGCGGTCGGACGAAAGCGAACAGCCTGACCGCCCCAGTGATCTTGCCGCGCGTCAACAAGCGGCGGTGGTCTTCGCCGCGGACGCCTTGCTCGCGGGTCAGCTTGCCACCGCGCTCAAAATGGACCCGATAACGCGAGAAGCGGAAATCCAAGTGGCGGTCACTGAGGGGCGCGTTCGCCTAGTCGGTTTCGCGAACAATGCCGCCGCCAAACTTCGCGCGGGCGAGCTCGCCCAGCAAGCCGACGGCATTGTCGCCGTCGAAAATCGACTCATCCTGCGATACCAGGCCAACCTAGCCACCGATCCGCTTGGGGGAAGCCAGGTCCGGTTGTAGGGGCACACTCCGCGTCTGTTGCCAATTAGCTCCTGCTCGCGCATCTCTGCGCGACGCCTAACGTCGTTCTCGCAAGAAGCGGAGATTCAGATTCGTTTCTACCCTAGGTTCGCAACGGAACAGCAAAGTACCGCTCGAACGAGGCAGGATCGATTTCATGCAGGCAGCGGTGCATACGTTCGGTAATTTTCGGCGTGCGGTTAGGCAGCCGCGTCACTCGTCCGTCACGCAGCCCTCGGATGCGCTTTTGACGTTTTTAATATATTTGTAGAGCGTTCCGCGAGTCGCCTTATAAGGTGGACGCACCCAGGCGGCGCGGCGGCGCGCGAGCTCGGCGTCGCTCAGTTCCACGTCGAGCCGGTTGGTGTTCGCGTCGATGGCGATGATGTCGCCGTCGTTGAGCAACGCGATCGGGCCGCCGTCCTGCGCTTCCGGCAC
>JBGPCS010000079.1:0-8755 GCA_041481875.1 Sulfurifustaceae bacterium | reverse complement strand
GTGGCGTCTCCTTTGATGCTCCAGCTGCTAACTGGAGCGATTGCTGATCGAATGAATTTCAAAGGATACGCCGCCTTTATTTGTTTACACACCAAGTGAGGGTACCTCACTCAAGGCGGCACTTCGTTACTTGAGTGACAGCGAGATGAAGCAAATCATCAATGAGAAGCTGGCGCTACTTAAACTGGACGCCACACAACACATCTATTGGCTCGCCGCCGGGCTCGTTGTAGCACCGAGTGACTATGAAACGGCCTTAAGCACTTTCGTCGGTAAGCGCCGCGCGCGCGTGCAAAGTCTTGCTGCTTTTTTTAGCGACAGATTCGACCGGTGGATCGTTCGCGAGGACATGCATGAAAGCAGCCTCGCGTATCTCGTTCGCATGTTCGCAAGTATATGCTCCCCGGAGCGACCGCGTGGCACACACTGGGTATCTCCGGCTATGCACACAGCTGAATTCGTGAACGCACTAGTGAATCGGCTCGGCGGCACCCCGACACCGGCGGCGGAGGAGGAAATCAAGAAGCTCCTCGCGGATAGTTCGCTTGAGAAGTGGCATAGAACGTTGCGACATGCACAGCACGCTCAGCGCGTGTCATACCGTGAGGCGACATTTCGGCATCCAACTATCTTCGAGACATGTCAGACGTTGGAGAACCGTGCCCCTACAAACGCAGCCGATCTTATGGCGCTTACGATCGATTGTCTTCGCGAATTGGCGTTGGAGACCCGTCATGGGAACAGCGATCAATACAAGAACTTCTGGAATCTTGATTGGCACGCGCGCCCATATAAACCGCGGCCGGAGGATGCGTGCCGGGACACTTTGCTTGAACGCCTATAAGAGATCGTTTGCGGAGGTTCGGTATTGACGCACAACCTGAGGCACACTATGCAGATGACAAGCGAGCTGACATCCGCGTGTCCTATACAGTGCCGAATGTTTCCATGGCTATTCCAATAGAGGTCAAGCGTGACTCGCATCCGGATTTGTGGCATGCAATGTCGGATCAGTTGGTAGACCTGTATACCCGGGACCCAGAATCAAAGGGCCGCGGTGGTTTTCTTGCCATTTGGTTTGGCGGTAAGCGAATGGCGGCGCCTCCGAAAGGTGACAAGCCTACGACCGCTTTCGAGCTCGAAGCGCAGCTGTCGGCGATGCTCCCGGAGGATAAGCGGGAGCTGATTTCCGTCTGCGTCATAGACTGTTCAATTCGATCAGGCTCCCGCTAACCCACTCCTGGTGTTGAGGAGTACGGCGAGTTCGCGACACTATCCCTTTCGCCCCACGCATTCTTTTTTCACATGCTCGCGAATAACTTCCGTCAGCCTCCGCGTGCCCGGACCGGCGGCGTCGCGGTCGGTGTGTACGAGGTAGATGTCGCCCCAGCGCTCGCCGTCGGGGAGCGGTAGCGGCTTCAACGTGCCGGCGGCGAGCTCCTCGCGGATTTTATCTTCCGGGTACCAGGCGAACCCGTAACCCGCGCGCGCGGCCAGGATCGAGGTCGACATGTTGCTCATCGTCCAGCGTTGTTCGACTTCCACCGTCGACGTCGCGGCGGTGCGCTTCGCGCCCGAGTCGCGCACGACCAGATGCCGATGCTTGCGCAGATCGCGTAGCGTGATATCGCGGCCGAGCCGGTGCAGCGGATGGTCCGGGTGCGCCGCGGGAACGAAGCGCATGCGCATCAGCGATTCGCCGAGGAAACCGGGTGACAGCAGCGGCGTGATCGCGAGGTGGTTGTCGCTGCGGGTGTCGAGCCCGCGACCTTCTCTTTGTAAGAGAGACGCTCTGCCGTTGAGCTAAGCGACAAAATTGGTACCCAAGGCGAGACTCGAACTCGCAATGCCGCGAAGGCACGGCCATCTCGGGGCCGCATGTCTGCCGTTCCATCACTTGGGTTTGGTGCGGAGTGTGAGAGTCGAACTCACAAGCCGTTGGGTCTAAGCCAACGAGGTATGCCTATTCCCTTCAACTCCGCAAAAAGATGCCCGATCGAAACGCTCGGGCGGAACTTCATCCCTTAACACACAGGACTTGTTTTAGCGTGTGTCGAACTTCCACCAAGTCCGTCTGCAACTCCATCACTTGATCGATGTCCTTGTACGCCCCAGGCGCTTCGTCGATTACGCCGGCGTCCTTGCGACACTCAACGCCCTTCGTTTGCTCCATCAAGTCCGCTTGCGTGAACATCTGCTTCGCTTTGGTACGGCTCATGCGACGGCCGGCACCGTGGCTGCACGAGTAGAAGCTTTGCGGATTTCCCTTTCCGACCGCGATGTAGCTGCGCGCTCCCATGCTGCCGGGGATGAGGCACCAGTCGCCGGCACGAGCGCGGATCGCACCCTTGCGGGCAACGAACACCTCTACGCCGTCGATCACTTCCCGGTCGATGTAGTTGTGATGGACTGAGATCCGTTCTCCGACAACGTCGAACGCAGGTACGTGTGGACGCAACGCATCGAGCACTAGCTGCAACATTGCCTGGCGATTCTCCATGGCGTAGTCCTGCGCCCACTCGACCGCTTCTACGTATCCGTCGAAATGCACCGAGCCTTCCTCGAGATACGCGAGGTCTCGGTGCGGGAGATGCACATCTTTCGCGAGCATGTCTTCCTTGGCTAGCTCGATGAAATGACGGCCGATGATGTTGCCGATTCCACGCGACCCCGAGTGCAAGAAAACCCAAACACTTTCGCTTTCATCAACGCAAAGCTCGATGAAGTGATTTCCGCCGCCCAAGCTCCCGAGCTGACGCACCCACACGTACGGCTTTTGTGCATCCGCGATCGCCGGGTACTTTTCAACGAGCCGGCGCAACCGATCGTTGAGACGGTTCGCACCCGCCTTCGGAGCTTGATTGAGTTCGTGCATGTCGAAGCCGACCGGCACGGCGTCCTCGATCGCGCCGCGAATCGCGCGAAGGTTGTCGGGCAACTCGTTCGCTTTGAGCGACAGCTTCACTGCCGCCATGCCGCACCCGATGTCCACGCCCACTGCGGCGGGGATTACGGCTTTGACGGTCGGAATCACCGAGCCCACCGTTGCGCCGATACCGGTGTGCACGTCGGGCATCGCCGCCACGTGGCCGTGCACGATCGGCAGCATCGAAATATTCACGAGCTGCTGAATGGCTTCGGCCTCGATGTCGTCGGTCCAGATGTGGACCGGCACACGGCCTTTGTTGATGGTTTTGATGATAGGCATTGGATTTCTCCTGCATTTTAGTATTGGTCGCGACAGATGGATTCGAACCACCGACCTTGAGTTTATGAATCCCACGCTCTGCCGCTGAGCTATGTCGCGTTACAACGGCGAGTGACGCAAACGCCGTGTTCTTGGTGCGCGCTGTGGGAGTCGAACCCACGTAGGCGGCTTATCGGGCCGCTGCTTTATCCGTGTATAAGACGGACGCTTCACCGCTAAGCTAAGCGCGCGTTGTTAGCTGGCATCCCGTGATGGATTCAAACCACCGACCTCCGCGTTCGTAACGCGGCGCTCTGTTCGCTGAGCCGACGGGACATCGACATTGGTAGGCCGTGAAAGACTCGAACTTTCACTCCCGGGTTAAAAGCCCGGTACTCTCGCCATTGAGTTAACGGCCCAAGTCTGGCGGAGGATGTGAGATTCGAACTCACGAGAGACTTCGTCTCTTCCAGCTTTCGAGGCTGGCGGTTTCGCCCGCTCACCCAATCCTCCAGCGAATGTCCTGGCGCACACTGCGGGACTCGAACCCGCATTTCCGCGATTGAAAGCCGCGTGTCCTGTTCCGGTTAGACGAAGCGTGCTTACAGAAAATTGGGGTGGTCAATCGGAATCGAACCGATGTCGCGAGGGTCACGTCCTCGAATTCTCGCCACTAAACTATGACCGCCATAACGTTGGAGCCGACCGCGCGAGTCGAATGCGCAACCTATCGCTTACGAAGCGATCGCTCTTATCCGATTGAGCTATGCCGGCAATGTCTCGCGAAGAAAATCCTTCACGAGAAATTGGTCGGGGTAGAGGGATTCGAACCCCCGAGGTCCTGCTCCCGAAGCAGGTGCGCGACCAGGCTGCGCGTTACCCCGTAAGCGTCAGCGCGTTGCTGACGGAGCGATTGCTCTCCCACTGCTTTAACGGCGGTGGTCTGACCGGAGACTGGCCGTCTCATGCGTGGTGCCTGGCGTGCGAATCGAACGCACGACCTTGCGCTTATCGGGCGCATGCTCTCGCCAAATGAGCTAGCCAGGCATATGGCGATCCCGGACCAGATTCGAACTGGTGATCTCCGCCTTGACAGGGCGGCGCTTTGGGCCAGGGCTAAGCTACCGGACCGAATGTCGACATGCGCTTCGTCTGCCGTCGTTCTTTTAGCGTCGGAAGTAATTCCGATCTGACCCATCAAAATAGCCAGTGCGCATGCAGCACTTCTTGAAACCTACGACCGGAGCCGCAAGGGCAGGGGTCGTTACGTCCGAGCTTCTCGATCAGTTCCTTGTCGCCGTGCACGAGGCGTCCGCCGCGTTTGAGTCGCGTCTCGGACGGTAAACCTTTCTTTCGCTTACTCGTGGCCTCGAAAGCAATGCTCGTCCACGTCTTGCAATTTGAAGTTCATGGCACACCTCCACTGAACGGGCCCGGCACCATTGCCGGGCGCTTCTCGTTTCCCAAACTAGCGAAGCATCAACGTTCAGCCGCTATTCGGTCTTCACGTTAATCTTCACCATGTCCTGCAACACACCATCGAGACCACCGAAGACGGTGAGCTTCTCGATCTTGTCGGTCACCTTCTCGAGCGTTTCCAGCTCCTTCAGGCGCACGAGGATCGGGTTCTCGCCCATCAGCTTTGCGGTGTTCAACAGCGAACGCGTTGCCGCGGTTTCCTCACGGCGCTTGATGATGTTCGCCTGGGCCGCCTTCTCGGCTTCCACTACCTGGTTCAAGATGCTTTTCATCTCGCCCGGCAGGATCACGTCCTTGACGCCCACGCTCTTCACCTCCATGCCGTGCTCGGCCACCTTGGCGCGCACGTCCTCGTAGATCACCTGATCCAGCTCACCCTTGTTGCCGAGCAACACATCCAGCGTACGGGTGCCGATCGCCTGACGCAGAGCGAACTGCAACTCGCGGTACAGGTAACCGGTGAAGTCGACCAGGCTCTTACGCGCCTTCACCGCATCGACCATCTTGTACGCGGCCGAGAGGTTGACACGCAGGCTCACCTTGTCCTTGGTCAGGATTTCCTGACCCTGAACTTCCATGGTCTGCACGCGGGTGTCGACCTGCTCAACTTTGATGCTGCGGTTGAACTTCCAGTACGCGTACAAGCCCGGCTTCAACGCCTTGATGAACTCACCGTCCACGAACAGCATGCCGATGAACTCATCCGCCACCTCGGCCGGGTACACCGTGTCGGCTACCGCCTTCGCCAGCTCGCCCGGACGCGCACGCGCTACGAGCGCTACCTTGTCGCGCGGCACCTCAAAGTCGGTCTCGATCTTCACGACCTCGACACGCACTTCGATCGGACCGCGCCAGTACAACTTACGGGTCGCCGGCTGGAGCACCGTGGTCAGCTTGCCGTTCTTGTAAACCAAACCAACCTCGCGCTCACCGAGTTCGATCACCTGAAAGTACTTCGCGCACAGCTCCGCCATGTTCTTGATCAGAACATCGGCGCGCGGGTGGTCGAATTCCGGCTGGCCCACGTCATAGAGCTCAACCTTCACTCGACCCATCAGGTCCGCGATCCAGTACACGCCCGGATCGAGAATATCCACGATGCTGCGATCCTTCAGATACAGACCACGCTCGTGCTGCGCGATTACTACGCGCTTAATGCCAAACATTGTTGTTCTCCTCTGTTCACACGATTTAGTTGCGTGGCTCTTTTCTGACTCGGTACTCAGTTGCCTGAGTCGCCACACCGACGCGGTTACGTTTTCGTCATCACGAACCTCCTTGCTGTCGCTTACGATTTCGTTTGTGTCGTTCACCGTTGCCCCTCTCCTAACTGGAGCGGGGAAATAAAAAAGTGGGAACGCCCCACGCCGATGCCGCGGACGGCGGCGGGACCGGCATGCCGTACTCGCGTTCAGCGTCGCGCTTCTGTCGATTATTGAAACCCCTCCCGAGTTCCGTCTTCGACTTCCGCGCAACGCGTCACGCTCGCCGCGCAATGCGGTTGCACCGCCATGCAAAACAACATCAGCGCTGTGACGATATGTTCAAAGCCAACTGCGCTTCTCCGACACCGTCACCGGGGCGCTCCCGGGTACTGCGTTACTTACTCACTGCCAGAGTTACAGTCTGGATGTAAGAGCGGGATTCGAACCCGCGACACGCTGATTATTAGTCAGCTGCTCTACCCACCTGAGCTATCTCACTGACGTCGAAACACTTGCAACTGTTCTGTACACGCCGTGCGATCGTTGCCTAAGCGTTGGCGTACAGGACCGGCTTGCGAACCGGAACCGCTGGAACAGCCGTAGCCATCTCGACTCATTTCACGCGCCTCACGACGCGCCAAAGCTGGTACACCTGGAGAGATTCGAACTCCCGACCTCCCGGTTCGTATCCGGGCGCTCTCCCGCTGAGCTACAGGCATACATCGCAAAGTCTGGTGGGCCGTATTGGCGTCGAACCAATGCTAACGACCCAAATAAAGCTGGCTGGCAGGGTCGGATTCGAACCGACATCCATCTCCTTAACAGGGAGGCCGCTTACCCATCGCGCACCTGCCACTACTTCTGCATCCGGCGCGGCCAACACGATTCGAACGTGTGTCTCGAGGGCTTCAACCTCGCGCTAATCCAAACCTCAGCTATGGCCGCACAAACCGTTGCGAAAACTGGTGGAGTCAGGCGGAGTCGAACCGCCGACATCCTGTGTGCAAAACAGGCGCTCTACCTTGTTGAGCTATGACCCCAAAAACTCTTTCACGGACCGATCTCGAACGATCGATCGACAACCGAAATGGCACACCGGGAGGGAATCGAACCCCCAGCATCTGGTGTTGGAAGCCAGCGCTCTGCCTAGTTGAGCTACCGGTGCCTAATTGCAATCTGGCTGGTGAGGTGGGACTCGAACCCACAACGTACGCGATTAACAATCGCGGCCTCTACCGATTGAGGTACTCACCAAGTTGCGTCGCGCCCGTTGCCGCCCGGAATTGAACCGGGTCGTAGTGGCCACTACGTTCCTGAGAGGGCCCGCTGCGGATAACTCTCGCGTGTCACCGCACGCCGCAGCACCTTGCGCGCGCTAGTCACAAAGTTGGTGGAGAGAGGAGGGCTCGAACCTCCAAGGCCTACGCCTGCTCCTGAGTTACGGTCAGGCCGCTTACCATTCGCGCATCTCTCCACACCGGCGATCTCCGATCACGGAAATCACAAAAAAATGGAGCGAACAATGAGAATCGAACCCATGTCTCGACCTTGGCAAGGCCGCGCTCTGCCAATATGAGCTATGTCCGCATACGGGGTGACCGCTCGCGGCGGTGACGTCGCGCACGACTTCTGCGCGCGGCGCGATACACCGGCGGTTTACCCCGCGCGCGTACCTCACCCTCCCGCTGCAAAATAGCGGGTAAATACTTTCCAAGTTGTAAAAGAACACGACGCAAATTTCACCCACGAGCGCACGCTCTCGCCGACGCGACGTCGTCGCCGGCGTGAAGGGCGAACACAAAACTCAAGCGGGGCCAAAAGAAAAACCCCGGTTGGCGAGGTGCCGACCAGGGTTTCTGTGGAGCTAGAACCTTTGGAGGGCACCTGCTTTGCAGGACCCTCCAACGAATTTAGAGGGGCCTACGCAGCCGAATCGTCCTGCGTGAGCGCGGAATAACCACCACTAACCCACGACCCGCACAGGGCGAGTTCGGGTTTGCGATTTTCCGGGCGCGCAAACAGAGCGGTCGCGTGCGATATGCGCGCGAACGATATGAAACTATGTTGTGGCGATGTGCGTCTCATCTCTGCTGCTCGTTTAAAGTTTAAAAAAACCTTCCCGTTAGAGCGGCGGAAGTCTACGCGAAAAGAAAACGTTTGCAAGAATTTTTTCTTTATATCGCCTGCCGTAATTCACGCTCGCGCGTGCCTGAGTACGCGATGCCGTCTAGTTGTGCAGAATCCGCGAGGCGTAATTTGGACGCTACCGGACCACATGCGGCGGCGTAGCGGATCCGCGGCGACTACTTTCGCGCCAGCGGATTCGGCGTGGGTTCCGCGATCTTGGTCAACGTATTTCGATCCGTGTGATGGAAGGGCTCGGGTTTGCCCCGGATGATGAGTACCGTGTCCTCATCGTAAGACCACGTGCCGTCCGGATTGATGGTTATCTTGATCCGGAATTCGACGGTCTTGAACGCGTAGTCGAGAAATGGGACCGAACGGATGCCGAAGTTTTCGGAGCCATGCGTGGCGATCAACTCGAACTCTTTCGCATCGGCGTTCGCCTGCCCGGCGGCCATGACGATCTGGGCGCGCGGAATCGTGAGCGTGTGGATCACCGTGCTCGTGGAAGGCTCCCATAACCAATATCCCACCTGGTCGTGATACGTCTTGACCTGGTCCGGCTTGACGACGTGGGTGTGGTAGCGCAGACCATAGAATAGTTGCGGTCCGTTGGTCTGTGGGTCGATCGGTTGAAGTTCAATGCGCTCGACGAAAACTTGCTTCTTCGGCCCTTCTGGTTTCGGCTTAACGTCCAAACCGCGCTGACCTTGCCAAATCCCCGCCATACCGCGAAGCGGACCGAGATTTTTCAGCGTAT
>JBGPCS010000078.1:0-8797 GCA_041481875.1 Sulfurifustaceae bacterium | reverse complement strand
CCTGGCGCAACGTTTTTGGCTTCGTTAAATCCCGGCCCGGACCTCCCTGTGCGGGCGCTCACCGGCACGAATGCACGTTAAGTGCATTCGTGAACACTCCGGTTCGCCCTCTCCGCCATTTATCGCACCGTGCCCGCTATCTCTGGCGCGACGTTTTCGCTTCGTTGAATCCGGGCCCGACCCTCCGTGGTCGGGCGTTCGGCGACACGGACATACGTTAAGCGTGTTCGTGAAACTTCCGTCTCACCCTCTCCACCGGCTCAATGTCGAGAGCTTCTTGGCTTTGGAAACCGACGACGCTAGTAGAGTGTGTCGCGCGCGTCTTTGTCGAGGATCTCATCGATGACGGCTGCATCCTGCTCCAGCGAGAGCTGGTCTCGGTAGATCTGCCCCGCGGTCGGGAATATGCTGCGCTCGATCTGCGCCGCCGGGCTCCAGAGCGCGGCGCGCTTAACTGCCTTGCCGCAATGCAGATAGATCTCCTTCACTTCGATCACGATCACCGACAACGGCTGCTTGCCGTTGAAGACGAATCGGTTCATCAGCGTTTCGTCGGTCGTAATCCGCGCCGTTCCGTTCACGCGTAGCGTGTCCTCGAAGCCGGGTATAAAAAAGAGCAGACCGACACCGGGTTGTTTGACGATGTTGGTGAGGCTGTCGAGGCGGTTGTTACCCGGACGATCCGGCAGAGCGAGATGAGTTTCGTCCAATACGTGAACAAATCCCGGCTCGCCGCCGCGCGGTGTGACGTCGCCGAAGCCGTCCGGTCCGGTCGTGCCCAGGCACAGAAACGGAGACAGCTCGATAAAGCGCCGAAAGTGGCGATCGATATGCCGAATATTCTTCGCTATCGTCGTACGTTTCGGCTGTTTGTACACCGTGCGCAAATCAGTTTCGGTATCGAGGATGCGCGACAATGGAGTCGCTGCGGTATTTGTCGTTCGATCGTTCACTGCCTTCTCCTGCAATTGGGATGAATCCGGCCGGCGCGCTGCGGCAAATCTGCGGACTACGGCACGCGATCCTGCGCCGGCGCCATTAGGGAGAAATTATCTGCTTTCGATGAGGGACGCTATCAAGATCTTGCCGTGGCAATCAGCACCTAAGGAGGCGGCGCACTTGCTGCGATGAGCCGGTATCGAACAGGCGACGGGCAGCGGAGGGTGTGAGTCCGAGTTGGCGCCGAAATGCGGCGGTGAAGTGACTGTGATGGGCGTAGCCGAGCGCGAGCGCCAATGCAGTGAGATCGCGCTCGCCGGCCGCGAGTCGCGTAAGCGCGGCGCGCGTTCGCAGTTGCTGTACTTCCGCCCAGAGCGTGGCGCCGGTAGCGCGCCGGAACACACGACAAAGATGGTAGACCGAGATGCCGAGGCTCGCGGCCACGTCTTGCAGCGCGATGGCCTGAGCGTAGCGAGCCGCCAGTATGGCTCGAGTTTGCTGTGCGATTTCAGTGTCGCGCGGCGTCAAGCGCGCAGGCGCATCGTTCGACCCAACCTTGAACATTCGCTCGATGAGAAGGATCGCGGTCTCGTCGAGGTCTAAGGCCGACGTCGCTCGCGATCGCGCCGCCGCTGCAACCAGTTGCGCCGCGAAGTGGAGTCCCGAATCCATCCGTATTTGCCGTTCGCGAAACGGCCGCTCGCTTCGGTCCGCGGCACTGGGATCGCCGACGCAGAGCAAGTCAACGAGTAGATCTTCACGCGGAACGATGTTCAGCGTGACTTCGCCGGAACCATAAGGATGGCTGACCCGATATTCCTCACCGCGGTTCGACAGCGTGATTTGCAACGGGCTGATCGTCAGCGTCTTGCCGGCGACGTGACGCACGTTGACGCCCGCCAACGGAACACCGATTTGATGCTCGGTTTTGCATTCCTCGCAGCTTAGTCCGCGTTGCGCGCGATGGCACGTTATCTGTTCGACTCGAACCAGCGGACTCGCAAGCAAGATTTGTTTGGCTTCTAGGTTCACTTGGCGGGTTCGGCGTCGGACGATTGTGCATCACGCTGCATGGTTAGCGCATGTTCCCGGTATGCCCGAGCGAATATCGTCCCGGTTGTGGCCATACGGTGAGGCCGTGCGGTTCCTTGCCGACCGCAATCTGTTTCACCGCGCCGTTGCTCGTGTCGAACGCATAAACGACATCGTCGAAACGGCCGGAGAGCCATAGCGTCTTTCCGTCGGCACTGACGTTGCCCATGTCGGGGCTGCCGCCGCCCGGAACCGGCCATGTCGCCTCGACCTTGCGCGTTGCGAAATCGATGACCGATACGCTACCCGGGCCGAGTTTGGGACCGAAGACTTTGTTCGAGCCGCGGTTCGCCACGTAAAGCTTTTTGCCGTCGCGGCTCGGATAGAGGCCGTGGGTACCGACGCCGGTCCTGATGAAGTCGATTTCTTTGAAGTTGTTGCCGTCGACGATGAAGACGCCGTCGGCCATCATGTCGGCTACGTAAAAGATTTTCCCATCCGGGGAGATTCGAATATCCTGCGGCATCTTTCCCTTGGATAACTTCAAGTAGCCGGCGACGTTGTGATTGACGAGATCGATCTTAACCAGACTTCCGGAGAACTCGCAGGTGAAGATGGCATAGCGCCCGTCGATGGAGAAATCCGCGTGGTTGATGCCGGCGCACTGCGGTGTCGGGATCGATGACTTGAGCGCCATGGTTCGCGGATCGCGGAAGTCGAGGCGCTTATAGGCCTCCGCAACGACGATGGCGGCATCGCCGGTCGGTGTGAAATACATGTTGTACGGATCGTCCACGGCGATCGGCCGACCCGGCTTGCCGGCTTTCGGGTCGATCGGCGTGAGGCTGCCGTCGGTTCGATGCTCGGCGTTGTTCGTGACCCAAAGCGTTTGCAAATCCCACGACGGGACGATGTGTTGGGGATTGATACCGACCTTGAAACGATCGATCACTTTGAACGTCACCGGATCGATCACCGAGACGTCGTTCGAGCGGCGATTCGGGACGTACACCCGCGCAAGCGCGGCGCCCGCGCCCGCGCTTAGCTTATCCGCCGCCGTTTCGCTGTAAAGATTGGTCGCGTCGAGTACGGGCGGCATCCCGGCGACGGGCGTGACCGTCGATTCCGCGGCGAGGGCGTGTGGCGCGAAGCACGACACGGACAACATCAAACCAAGGCGCGTGCCCAAACGGTGACGGCGCTTCAACCTTTTCATCGATGTTTCCAAGAATCAGCGAACGATACTATAACCGCGATCGAAGAAACTAGGTGCCGCCAGCCGCGAGACGGAGGAGGCGCACACGTCCGGCGCGAGTCGCGAGTTGAAAATTCCATGGGGGGACTCTTAGCGGCACATTAGCGGCGTACGACGGCCTTCTTAATTGCCGCAACCGTCTGCGCGACGATAGCGCGGACCCCGACTTCACCTAACTCCGCATTCGCGCGACGCGGATCGCCGCTTACGCCATGCGCGCTATCGATGTCGGCACCTGAAGACAAACGATCGACGCGAACCAAGCTCGGGTCCACGGCGAGAGTCAGCGAGGTGTCGGCGAGCCCCGCGTGTGTGCCGATTTCACTGTCCTTGTAGCCGCGCGCCTTGAGCGTCATCGCATAGCTCGATTCGGCGGCGCGATAGTATTCTTCGATCGCGTGAACGCGCACCGGCGTCGCGCTCCATTCGCGGTTGAGTCGCCGCGCGACTGCCTTGAGATTACTTTGATAGCCGCCATGGTCGCCGATAAAGACGATGTCGCGAAAGCCGTGCGCCTTGAAGCTGCGCGCGGCGTATTCGAGAGTCCGTTCGAACGTGTCGGCGGGAATGGTTATCGTGCCGGGAAACCGCATGTGGGTGGTTGGCGGGCTGATGTTTCCTTCGGGCACGTAGGCGATCACCGGTGCGATCAGGGCGTTATCGAGCGTACGCGCGATTCTCAGCGCCAGCAGTTTCACTCGCGCGTTGTGTTTGCCGAGCGCAATGGCCGGCCCGTTTTGCTCGGTACCGCCGATAGGAATGATGATGAGATTCCTTCCGCTTTGAATCTGATTCTTGAGCTCGGTCCAAGTTAAGTCTTCGAGGAAGATGTTATCGGAGGTTTGCGCGGGCGCAACCGGCACAATGAACCACAACGAAGCCCCGAGCAGAACGCGAGTTAAGAGCGTTGGAAGCTGCGCCTTACGCATCTGATCGCCATGTAACGCCTTGCGACTTGCGCCGCGAGGATTGAAGGACTGTCTTCAGCGTGACCAAGATAAACGTCACCTGTGCCGGCCGTCCCTGAGTGACACGCTCATTCATGCGCCGAACGGACGAGTCGACGGAGCGAATCCGGACAGGCATGCGACCGATTCTTACCGGCACGCTTCGCCTCGTACATCGCGTGGTCGGCATGCCGTACGAGCGTTTCGGCGTCGGTTCCGCAATGAGGGTAGGTGGCAACGCCGATACAGGCGCGTAAGCGGCTCGGCGTATACGCAGCGAGCGCGTCGCGCAGGTTGTCGGCCACCGCGAGATCCTTGCCGCGAACATCGTGAAGTAACACGACGAATTCATCTCCACCCAGTCGCGCCACGACGTCCGCCTTGCGCAGCGAATCGCGGAGCGCGCGTGCCGTGGCCTGTAACGCTTCGTCCCCGGCTTCGTGCCCATCGGTGTCGTTGATTCTCTTGAAGTTGTCGATATCCACGAACATCACGGTAAACTCGCGGCCGTGTCGCTCGGCCGCGGCGATCGCCTCGCGCAGACGCTCATAGAGGAACGCGCGATTCGGCAGCCCCGTGAGCGTATCGCGGGTGGCAAGATCCTGCAGACGGTTGTTGACGACGGTCAGTCGCCGGAAGAACAACAAGGCATAAAGCGGCGCCAATAAAATGCCGATCAGCAACCCGATATTCAACGGCGTAAGCGCATGCCAGTAGCCGCTGAATAAAATGACAATGCCGAAGCCGAGCACTGAACATGGCGAGGAGAGGTACAAGTAGTGTCGACCGTAACGCGCGGCGTTACCGATGTCATTCCAGACATAAAGTACATAGAGCGGACTGGTCCACTGGCCGTAGACCAATAGCGCCCAAGTAATCATGCCGCGGTCGCCGACCGTGTGCAGCACTCGGCGCAGTTCGGATTTTACGGGTGAAATATTGATCCAGATAAAAATGAGTATGACGTACAACATCCAGGACCCGGCGATGGCGAAGAAGGAAGGTATGAAGGCGCCGACCGTGAGCGACCAAACCGCCGCATAGATCAGCACAGTTAGGAGGATGACGGCCCGCACGATGTTTTGCTCGAATTCGGTATCGGGGCATTGGCGCAACCGATCCCATACCCGAGCGCATCTCTTCGCGAACAATCCCATGGGTCCGTCGTTGCGTCGTCGATTTTGCGAGGATTGGGTATGCAATGGTTTATCGTCCTAAGTTGATCGAGAGCATGCCGATGTAGGTCGCGTCGAATGTTCTCACATTCTAATGCGGCGCCAGTAGCCAAACGCGCGGCCGATCAATTTCACTTGTCGGGCATCGTACTCTTCGGCGTCGTCGCCCGATCGATCGACGCCATCGGAGTAGGGTTGCGGCTCCCGGATCACGCGAACTCGACCGCTGTTCAGAAACTGCACGCGGCGAAAGAGTTGGCCGTCGGGCGTGTTGATCAGATAGATGCCATTGCGCGGCGATTCAGCTTTCCGACAATCGCATAGCACCCAATCGTGAGGTCGAAACGGTCCGTGTTGGTCGTCGGAGGCGACTGCGAACAATTTCAGCTTGCCGGAGTCCAGTTTCCATTTATCGATGGCAAGGTTGCGTCGAAAGGAGAGCGGCGTTTCCTTGCGTCCGGACACGTCGGTCGAAGCTGAGGTCGGCTCCTGCGAGACGTCGTCGAGATCGTGGAACGGGGTGTTGATAAATTCACCGCCGCTGAGGGTTGGAGCGGCGTACTCCTCCAGCCAGCGATTCAACTCGTAGACCGAGAGCGCTCCGATCTGCGGGGTCCGTGCGAAGACGCCGTTGTTATACGCCCTTGTAAACTCGACCCGAGTCTCGTGATTGTCCGCAAACCTGCCGGTCTGGCGATACTTGAAGTAAGTCTCGACGATGAAGGTTCGCGTCTCCACGGAGACGGGCCGCATGGCGCCTTCACCGGTCACAAGCCAATCGATATGGACGCCGGCGGCACGCGCTAACGCGATCAACTGCGGGCGCGTGGGTTCCCCGTTCTCGAAGAAGTAATGACGAATGCCAGAATTGGACAGCCCGGCTCGGGTGGCCAACTTGCTCTTGTTTCCCACTAATTCCTCGAGCACCGACAAGCGATCCACGAAGGAATTGTGCTTTTCCCGCAGCAAATGTGGGATGCTTGTCATATTGCGGTATAGAGCACTATACTAACGGTATACGGACATATATTCACGGTTTGCAAAAAAAGGCGCTGAGTATTTCTAGAGAGGATATCAGGAGAGAAGAGTTGCCGAGTCCTGTTTCGAGCACGGGATTATTCCGCCCGTATCACCCTAAAGGGGTTTCCGCATGAAAGAGGAGATGCAGTCGGCGTCTTCGGGTGGCTGTGAAGGTTCCGAGGTTCCCGCCGCAGCCGATTCCGCTAAATCGGCCATCGGTAAGCGGCTGCGCTCGTTTTACGCCAACGTCGGTACTACTGCCGCGGTGGCGAGCAGCGGTACCGACCTAACCCAGAGAGAGCACGACGTGTTGTACTGGCTTGCCCTCGGTAAGACGGGCTACGAAACCTCCATCATAATGGGGATCAGCCAGTGTACGGTGCGGGTACATATCCGAAACACGCTCCGGAAACTCAACGCCTCGAATATTCCCCATGCCGTAGCGCGGGGGTTCCGAAAGGGAATACTGCACCCGTAGACCGCACGTCCACCGACGCGCGGCCGAGACGCCCGCGACTGACTCCGGAGCGACAACCCGACGCGCGAGGATTCTTGACGCGGCGGCAATACTGTGCCGAAATCCCTCGACTCGTTGTCTATTCGAACTGCGCTTTACCTATAAGCGAGAAGCATGGGCTCGGGGTCTGTTCATGGCGCATGGTAAACCGGAGCTGACAATCGCGGTCGCGCTCGTGGTGCTTGCGGCCGCCGCGTGTGGAAATGTGTCGTCGATACCCGCGGTAGAGTCGAACCACCGTGGCCCGTCCGGTGCGATTGTAGAGGCGCCTTCCGCGGCGATAGCGCCTCGACAGTCCGCGCCCGTCACGCGCGACGTCGCTCGAAACATCGTGAACAACTGTCTTACCTGTCACGGGTCCGACGGGCGCAGTCCCGGTGTCATTCCGAACCTCGCCCGACTAAGCGCGGCGCAGGTCGCGGGTCAGTTGAAGGATTTCAGGACGGGCGCGAGGCCATCGACCATCATGTATCGATACGTGCAAGCATACACCGACGCAGAGATCGAGGCGGTAGCGAGCTACATCGCCGATTTGAATCGGTAGGAAAGCATGGCGAAGATGACCCGCCGGCAATTCATTAAGCGCACAAGCGCTGCGGCCGGCGTCCTCAGCGTGTTGGGCGTCTCGCGTTACGCGCGCGCCCAAGGCGGTGCGAACATCGTGGTTGTCGGCGGCGGCTTCGGTGGAGCGACCTGCGCGAAGTACCTGAAGCGCCTGAGCTCGGACGTAAACGTTACGCTCATTGAATCGAGCGACCGGTTCGTCACCTGTCCGTTCAGCAACTACGTGATCGCCGATTGGCGCACGATCGACACCATCACGCAAAACTATGCGGCCATGTCAAAGCACGGAGTCCGCGTCGTGCACGATACGGCGACGGCAGTCGATCCGATCGGTAAGAAGATCTTCCTGAAGAGCGGCGCGGCGCTTTCGTACGACCGGCTGGTGGTTTCGCCGGGCGTCGATTTCAAATGGGGCGCGATCGAAGGTTACGACGAAAAGGCGGCGCAGGTCATGCCGCACGCATGGAAGGCAGGACCGCAAACGCTACTCTTGCGGAAGAAACTGTTGGCGATGCGAGACGGCGATACCTATATTATGGTCGCGCCGCCCAATCCGTTTCGATGTCCGCCGGGACCTTACGAACGCGCGAGCGTGATCGCGCGTTACTTGAAGACGTACAAACCTCGATCGAAGGTTATTATTTTGGACGCGAAGGAAGCGTTTTCGAAGCAGGCGTTGTTCATGCAAGGTTGGGAAAGACTTTATCCCGGAATGATCGAGTGGGTTGCTGGAGCGAAGGGCGGGAGAGTCATTTCCGTAAATCCCAAGACGTTGACCGTCGAAGCGGAGCTCGACAAGTACAAAGGTACCGTCGTTAACGTGATCCCCGCGCAGACAGCCGGTAAAATCGCGCGCGACGCGGGACTCGCGGATGACACTGGCTGGTGTCCGGTGCATCCCAAGACGTTCGAATCGACCAGGCAAAGGAACATTTACGTCATCGGAGATGCAGCGATAGCCGGCCCGATGCCGAAGTCGGCGTTCGCTGCCAATAGCCAAGGCAAGATCGTCGCGGCCGCGATCGCGGCGGAGCTGCGCGGCGAATCGCCGGCCGACGGTATTTACATCAACACATGTTATAGCTTGCTGGCGCCCGATTACGGCATCTCCGTCGCCGGCGTCTACCGCCTGAGCGCCGAAGGCATCAACGAAGTTCCCGGTTCCGGCGGCACGAGCCCCATGGAAGCGGACGCCGCCTTTCGCGCCGATGAGGCAAGATACGCACACGGTTGGTACGCCGGTATCGTCGCCGATGTTTTCGGGTGAGTTCACCGGTTCGCCCGATACGCGCGTGCTGCCTCAGCGTTAGCCGCGTGATAAACTCACGCATCGCTTATGGCGGCGAGG
>JBGPCS010000077.1:0-8800 GCA_041481875.1 Sulfurifustaceae bacterium | reverse complement strand
GTGTGCTGCTCTTCCTGACGCCGCACTACGCGCCGAATCCGGAACCCGCGATTCGTGCCGCCGCGCGTGCCGCCGGTTGCTTGCAAGTCATCGGCGCTACCGCGGCCGGGATTCTCACCGAAGCGGAATGGGTGCTCGATAGTCCGGGTGCCGCGGCGATGGTGTTCGCCGATCCGATCACACTGGCGCCCGTCGGCACCGAGACGACCGACGATGAGGCGGTACTCCTGAGCCTCTGCACGCCTTCCGGCTTGACCGCCGATTGGCTGGACGTGCCGGCGCATCGCATCGGTGCGATTTCCGGCGATCTTTTCGGGCACGGGCCGTTCAAGGTATGGGGAAGCGGACGCATCGCCGACGGCGGCCGTGCCGACGTGCGCATCCGCGGCGCACGCGGTGTGATCGGGGCCTCGCAAGGCGTACGCGCGCTGACCTCGCCGATTGAAGTCGCCGAGGTGCACGGTTACGACATCAAGCGCCTCGGCAACTATCCGGCGCTCAACGTGCTCGTCAAATCGCTACCGGCCGGCATCCGCGAGATGGAGCGCATCCCGCTGCATCTCATCATGGGCGGCGTGACGTTCGGCGATCCGGTGACCGCGATTCGCGAGGGACGCTACCGGCTCAATCATATCGTGTCGGCGAATTTGCGCGATCAATCGATCACGCTGTCGCAAGCGTTGAGTCGCGGCGAGCGTCTGTTCTGGGCGATGCGCGACGCGCTCACCGCGGAACGCGACATGCGCCAAATCATCGAGCAGGCGGCGACGACGCTGCGCGCGCCGCCAAGCTTCGCGCTGCTCTTCCCCTGCATGGGCCGCGGTCCGCACTTCTACGGCAACCGCGACCGCGACCTCGACGCGCTCGCCACCCGCTTTCCGCGTCTTCCGATCATCGGCATGTACGGCAACGGCGAGATTGGCCCGCTCGACGGCGCGAACCATCTGTATCAGTACTCGACCGTGCTCGGGCTATTCGGCGCACGGCCGCACGAACGTGCGCACGGGCGGCCTTGAAAGGCGCGCTCATACGTTTGAGCGCCGACGACGCAAGGGATTTCTGTTCTAGCGTTCGGACCGTTTTCCTTTGCGTCCTTGACGTTTCGTCCTAAATCAGCAGTTTCCTAAATGATTCACACCGAGAGCGTGGCTCTTGCTTTTCGCGCCGCCCGATGAGCCGAACCTAAGCGCGATGGCGTCGTCTACCGCTTCCAACCGTTGGCTCGATGAACACGGCGATGCGTTGTTCCGCTACGCGTATTCGCGGTTGCGCGACGAGCACGCGGCCGAGGATCTGGTGCAAGAAACGCTGCTCGCCGCCTGGCGCGCGCGTCACCAGTTCGCCGGCAACTCGTCGGAACGCACATGGCTCGTCGGCATCTTGAAACACAAGCTCGCCGATCACTGGCGCCGGCGTGCACGCGAGTCGAAGACCTTCGAACCGCCGCCGGATGGCGACGACGCCGGGCAGGATGATTTGCTGACTCGAATATTCGACGCCGCGGCAAACGATCATTGGCGCAGCACCCCTTCGGCATGGCGTGATCCCGACGCCGCCCTCGAACAGCAGCAATTCTGGCGCGTATTCGCCGACTGCCTCGCGAGATTGCCCCCGGCACAGGCGCAGGCCTTCAGTCTCTGGGAGATCGACGGCGTGACGGGGAGCGACGCATGTAAGGTACTGGAGATCGCGCCGACTAATCTCTGGGTCATGCTGCACCGAGCGCGATTGCGTCTACGACAGTGCCTAGAGAGCCGTTGGTTCGAACCCACCTCGAAGGGTTGATGTCGGCATGTTGACCTGTAAGGAAGCCAGTCTGTTGGTATCGCAATCGATCGATCGGCGCTTGTCCTGGCGCGAGCGATGGGGAGTTCGCGCGCACCTGTTCATTTGCGCGGCGTGCCGGCGTTTCAAGCGGCATATGGAGTTCTTGCACCGGGCGGCGCGCGAGTACGCAGCCGAGGGCTTGCGGACGGTGCATCGTTACGGACTATCCGCGGCGGCTCGCGATCGGGTCCGCCAAGCGCTCGCGCGCGAGCTATGACGCCGCGAGTCGCTCGGGAGTGCACTACTATTAGCAGTGCATTTCCAACCGACAGCGGAGAAACGAACGTGAAGAAAACTGAAGCCATGATCGCCAGCGCCATCGCCGGTTTGTTCGCCCTGCCAGCCGGCGCCATGGCAGGCGATAAACCGATCGTGCACTGTTTTGAACGGGAACGTTGCTATGGCGTGGTCATGGCCGGCAACAACGACTGCGCTACCGCATCGTCCGCGTGCGCCGGCACGGCAAAGCAGGACCGCCAAAAGGACGCGTGGGTTTATTTGCCGAAAGGCACTTGCGCGAAACTCGGCGGCACCGCAAAGCCACCGAGTGTGGCGAAGAGCGGGTCCGAGACTAAGTGATCCGCCCGATTCACTCTTCTTATTCACTTACCAGGAGTCATTGCAATGAAAGGTTCCGAAGCCACAGTCGCCAGCGCGGTCGCCGGGTTGCTCCTGCTTGCGACACTGTCACCCGGCGTTGAAGCGGCGAAGGATGAGGCACCCGCGGTGGAGAAGTGCTACGGCGTCGCCAAGGCCGGGAAGAACGACTGCCAGACGAAGATGAGCGCGTGCGCCGGCACTTCCAAGCAAGACGCGCAGAAGGACGCCTGGATCTCCGTTCCAAAGGGCACATGCGAGAAGATCGTCGGCGGCTCGTTGCAAGCGGCGGCGAAGAAGTAGCCGCGTGCCGGCAATAGCGCCGCGAACGGCGAGCGCGATCCCGGCACGCGCTGGGATCGGGCTGCGCGCGCCGCACTATCGGCACGTTGTCGAGAGTCGGCCCGACGTCGGCTGGCTCGAAGTGCACAGCGAAAATTATTTCGGCGACGGCGGCCCGCCGCTCGATTATCTCGAGCGCGCGCGGGAACGCTATCCCGTGAGCTTGCACGGCGTTGGGCTATCGCTCGGTTCGACCGATCCCCTCAACCGCGAGCATCTGCACCGATTGAAGCGACTGATCGCGCGCGTGGACCCAGGTCTCGTTTCGGAGCATCTATGCTGGTCCTCGGTGGAGGGCCGCTATTTGAACGATCTGCTGCCGCTGCCGTATACCGAAGAGGCGGTCGCGCACCTGGTGGCTCGTATCGGTGAAGTGCAGGAATTTCTCGGACAGCAAATACTCATCGAAAACCTTTCGAGCTATTTGCAGTACGCGCACTCGACGATTCTCGAATGGGAATTTCTCGCCACCGTCGCGGAGCGCGCGGACTGCGGAATTTTGCTCGACGTGAACAATATCTACGTCAGCGCGCGCAATCATCGCTTCGATCCGCTGATTTATCTGCGCGCGATACCGTCGGCGCGGGTGCAGGAAATCCACCTCGCCGGCCATATGATCAAACGTTTCGACGACGGCGATATTCTGATCGACACGCACAACGCCCGCGTGAGCGCGGAGGTCTGGGCACTGTATCGGGAGACTCTGGCGCATTTCGGGCCGCGACCGACGCTCATCGAGTGGGATACGGATTTGCCTGAGCTCGCGGTACTTCTCGATGAAGCCGCGCACGCGCAACTTCTCATGGAGTCGGTCCGTGACACGGCTGCCGCCTGATTCTCAAACGACGCCCTCACCCCTCACCCTCATTCCCTCTCCCGCAAGGGGAGAGGGCGGCTCCCGCGCATCCTGCGCTTCGCCGCATTCGCACGTCCCTGTGCAGCAGAGCGAGCCGAGCGCGCTGCGCGCGACCTCTTTCACTCGGCCGCCGCTGCGTGAGCTGCAACAGGCGCTCGCTGCCGCCGTCTATGAGGACGACGCGGCCGTGCTGGCGTACGTATCCGAGGAGATTTTTCCGGCGGCGCGGCATGTCCAGATTTACCGCCGCAATACCTTCGCAAACCTGACGGACGCGTTGGCCGCGGACTATCCCGTCGTGCAGCGGCTGGTGGGGGAAGGCTTCTTCGACTATGCCGCTGACGGTTACATCCGCCATCGCCCGCCCCGCAGCGGCAACTTGCACGATTTCGGCGGCGCGTTCGCCGCGTTCCTCGCGGAGTTTGCGCCAGCTCAATCCCTCGCGTATTTGCCCGACGTCGCGCGCCTAGAGCGGGCGCGGCAGGAAGCCTATCACGCCGCCGACGCCGTCCCGCTGACCGCGGAAGCGCTTGCCGCGGTGCCAGCGGATAAATACGGCACCTTGACGCTCTCGCTACATCCTTCGGTGCGCATGCTCGCCTCTAAGTACCCCGTGTTGGCGATCTGGAAAGCCAATCAACCGGACGCGCAAAATGAAATAACCGTCAACCTCGATCAAGGGTCGGATCGCGTGCTCGTTTCGCGCCCCGGATCGATCGTTACGATGACGCCGCTGACTCCCGGCGACTATGAGCTGCTGCGCGCTTTTGCCGAATCGAAATCGCTGATGGCGGCGAACGACATCGCTATCGACGCCGACGCGAACTTCGATCTCGCGCAATCGTTGCATCGACACATTCAATCGGGCGCGATCGCCGGGTTTCGCATCGAATAGTCATTACAGGAGCATACCGTGTCACCCGCCATCGCTCGTTTCGCCAAACCCGTTATCGGCGTCTTGGAATTTCTCGCGCCGCTCGCCGATCTCGGCATTCGTCTCTGGGTCGCGAAATTCTTTTGGGATTCGGGGCTGAGCAAAATTTACGCGGATGGCGCCTTTCCGTTCGTGCATGTGAGCCCGACGACGATCACGCTGTTTCAGACCGAGTACCACGTCCCCGTGCTCTCGCCGGTCGTGGCCGCGTATCTTGGCACCGGTGTGGAGCTGATCTTCCCGGCCATGCTCGTCATCGGTCTCGGCGGAAGGTTCGCGGCCGCGGTGTTGTTCGTCTTCAATATCGTGGCGGTCGTTTCCTATCCCGGTCTGGAAGAGTTCGGGATCGCACAACACCAACTCTACGGCACGCTGCTATTGTTGCCGCTGCTGCGCGGACCTGGACGCATTTCGGTCGATCATTTTATTCGCCAACGCTATCTCGGAGAACGGCCGACGAGCCGAGTGCCGCGCACCGCTCGGCGGCGCGTGTAGGCGTATGGACCTCAATTCAGCTGCACGCGTTGTCCCCACGGAACCGGGGCTCGGCCTTTGACCAGCCAAAGTACCGGGAAACTCGGCGCATGCGCGGGGAACTCGCCCTCGGCATCGGTAAAGTACAGCAACAGATCCGGCGGCCGATCGAGTCGTTCGGCCCATTCGATCGCCGGCGTGAAGCGCGTTCCGCCGCCGCCGATCAACCGCTTGGGTAGACGCAACTCGTCCCACGGCTCATAAGTCCACGGACCGTCCGCCGTGAGTTGCGCATCGCACGCGTGCAACACGATGCGGGCGTTGAGCGATCCCTTGATGGCATTCACTTCGCTCAGGAATTCTTGCATTTCACCGGGCTCGATCGAGCCGCTGGTGTCGATCACCACCGCGATTTCAATATAAGCGGCGCGCAGGCCCGGCAATATCGCCGTGCCTTCGCGCCGGCTCGGCCGGCTGAAGCTGTAATCGGTGCGCGCGTTGGACGTGAGGTAACGAGCGAGCAACATGCGCCAGGGGAGCTGGGGTTGTAGTAGATCGTCTACCAATCTCGCCATCGACGCGGAGAGCTTACCGGCGCGCAGCGCCTGCTGCGCCGCGCCCGCCAGCCGAAGCTGCCATTGCGTCGCGAGCCGCTCGCGCTCCTGGGCGGTGAGCGGCGGCGGTGCCGGTTGCTCTTCGTCCGCGCCATCGCTGCCGGCCCCGCCGCGACCGTTGGGAAAATTACCCGACGCGTCGGTTTCGTCGCCTTCGGGTTTCGTTTGTCCGGCGTGGCCGCTGCCGTGCGCGCCTTCGCCGCGCGCGGTCCGATCGGTATAGTCCTCATCGTAGAGGTGACGGTCGATCGTCTCGTCGTCGGTATGTTCCTTGATGTACGGATAAATCTCCTCGGCTGACATGCCGTCGTAAGTTCCCCGCAGCAGCGCGGCCGGAGGTGGCATGAGACCGTCCGCCACCAACAGTGAGTTCACCGCAAAGTCACACGCGACGTCCCAGCGATGCTTCACGCGATGTTGGCGGCGGTGAAAATGCGATAGCCCGCAGTGCAGCGCCTCATGCGCGAGCACGAACTTCGTCTGCTCCAGGCTGAGTGCTTCGACGTAGGCGCGGTTGTAGTAAATGCCGCGGGCATCGGTAGCGGTGGTCTTACACCAGGCCGGATCCGCCGGAACAAGCGGCAAGCGCAGCACCAGCGCGCCGAGGAAGGGTTTTTCGATGATGAGCTGGGTGCGCGCGGCGGTTAGCTTACGCACGATGTCGTCGGTGCGCGGAGCGTCGCTGTTCATAGTCAGCCTCTATGCTGGGCTTTTCCAGCATATTAAGAATTTCGGAACCACAGATGCACACAGATAAACACAGATGAAAAGATAAGCTCAGATGAAAAACAAAACGATTAGTTTTTTATCCGTGTCCATCTGTGGTTCCAGCAATCTTAATGAAATGATATCTAGACCTTCCTTAACCCACGCGCGCGGGCCGTGGCCAGAGATCGTACAACATGACGTCCGCGACGTTCTTCGCCCACTGCGCGAACTGCGGCAGGCCGAAAATGCGCTCCCCGACCGCGCGTTGTAGATCGGACACCAGCATCACGCCCATCTCGCGCGTCGGGAAGCGGTCGGCATAATGCAGGATATTGCCGTAGACCTTGCTCTCATCGGGCGTGCCGCGAGCGCGCACGGCCCGTGACACCAGGGCCGAGGCGACGGCGTACTGCAAATCGGTTTCCTTCGGCACCGTCGCCGAGCTTCCCGCGGCGATGGCGTCGATGTCCGGAAGATTGTCGAGGTTATCCATAAACGCTTTGGCCTCGATGCCGGCGGCCGGTCCGACGCAAGCTTGCAGCGCGCCAAGCAGTAGCGCGGGCTGATCGGCGAATTTGCTGAGCGCGCGATGGGCGAATTCCCACGAGCGCGGCGACGGGAATGCGACCGGGTTGTGCGCCGGATTAAAATCGAACAGGAGCTCCGGGCGAAAACGCAAGAACGCGATAATGCGCTCGTCGATGTCGTGGGCGTACGCCCAGGCGACCCAGTCGTCGAGATTGACGTCGACGTCGAAGTGGGTGAAGCGGTTGGCGAGCGGCGCCGGCATGCTGTACGTGATGCCACGGTCGCCCTGGCGATTGCCCGCGGCGAAAATCGCCCAGCCGGGCGGCACTTCGTACGCGCCGAGCGCGCGATCAAGGATCAGCTGATACGCCGCCGCCGATACGGTCGGGGCGGCGGAGGTAATCTCATCGAGAAAGAGGATGCCTTCGTAGCCGTGGCGCACCGCATCCGGCATCATCGCCGGCACCGCCCATTCGACCAGCTCGTTGACGCGAAACGGAATGCCGCGCAGGTCGGTCGGCTCCATTTGCGAGAGGCGCAGATCGATCATCGGCGTCTTATGTCTGGCAGCGACTTGCGCCACGATCTGCGATTTTCCGACGCCGGGCGGACCCCACAACATCACCGGGGTGTGAGTGGCGTTGCGAGTGCTCTGATATTCGCGATCGAGGACAGCCATGATCAGCGCGGGGCGCATGCGTGCTCCAAAAGCGTAAAGGGATGGAGGCGGGTGCTCCTCGAAGTATAAGATGCGCCTTGGGTGCCGTCCATTTGAACGCCGCTGCACCGCAACGCGGTGCGATCGAGAGGGACAAACGAGGCGATGAGATGAGCGTATTGCGCCGGAGTATCGCGTTTGCCGGTTTCGTTCAGGACGGATTCGGGATCGCATTGTGGCAGGCGGACGGCAGCGGCCCCGAGCCCGCGGCGACCGGGCACACGTTCATTACGCAGGTGGAACCGATCACCGCGCACTATTACGTCGCATCACGCGACCATGTCGATGTGTCGGCTCACGGAGGCATGCGCGCCACCGGCTTGCAGGGCGGATGGCCGCGATTTCAGGCGGCGCTCGCGACGGCACGCCGCGACGTGCGCGATCTCATCATGCGGCTGCCGCTGACGACGGCCGGCCCGGACCGCGAGGGCGAGGATTGGTTTTTTCGCGACGGCGTCGAAACTCGATTTCTCCGAGCGCAGGCGCCGCTGCCGGTGTCGCTGCAAGCGAATGCGTTGCTCGGGTTTGCGCCACTGGGGTTGGTGTTGACCGAAGATTATCGAAACGCCCGCGATTTTTCGGAAGTGAAAATCTCGCTCGTATCGGATCCCATTGCGGTCCGCTCCGCGCCCGGGGCGCTCGACGGGCCGTTCGCCGGTATCGTCGAGGGAGCACTCGCCGATTTTGCCGGGCGACCCGTGCGCTTGGTGGTCGATGCGATTCAGCTCTCGGAGACGACGTTTTCCGGTCACGGCCGCACCAACGCGCGCTTCGCGGAGATTCCGATGGCTCGCGTCGAAATAGTCTAGGAAGCGTTCGCGTAACCTCGCGTCAAGTCTGCGGACACGGAATGAAGTTCTTCGACAGAATGATCTGCGTGTAGTTCTGCACCCACGGAACGACGGCGTCGACGCCGTTCATGTAGCCGGAGGGCGCAAAAGCGTTGAAAGCCGGCGGATGGAGTTGGCCGGCGGATTGCGAGGTCTCGTACCACCAGCAAAGATCCAACTTGTCGAACACTTTGGTGTACGTGAACTGCCCGGCGCGCGCGACATAAACCTGGATGCCGTGGTCGTGATACGGCCACTGCGCCAAATTGCTTAAGTTGGCGTAATCGACATTGTCGCGGCCCGGAATCACGTGCACGAGAATCGTCACCCACTCATCGCGCGGCCATTCCCAGCAATCGCCGCGCGCTTTGG
>JBGPCS010000076.1:0-8811 GCA_041481875.1 Sulfurifustaceae bacterium | reverse complement strand
TGAAAGATTTCCTGCACGATCAGCGGCGCCAGCCCGAGACTCGGCTCGTCCAACATCAGAAGCCGCGGACGCGCCATCAGCGCGCGTCCGAGTGCCAGCATCTGACGCTCTCCGCCCGATAGCGTGCCGGCATCCTGCGCGCGGCGTTCCTTCAGACGCGGAAAGGTCGTGTAGACTCGATCGATCTCGTCGGCGAAATTTTTTTCTCCAGCCCGGTAGCGACGAAAGCTACCGAGCAGCAGATTGTCCTCGACGCTCATGGTCGCGAAGAGTTCGCGCTTCTCCGGCACCAAACATATTCCGGCCGCCACGCGGTCTTCGACGCCGTGATCGTCGATCGACGCGCCGGCATAAGTGATTTCGCCCTTAGTACTGCCGTAGTACGGCAACACGCCCATTAGCGCGCTCAACAAACTCGACTTGCCGGCGCCGTTCGGGCCTATCACCGTGACGATCTTGCCCGCGTGCACGTCGATGCTCACCTGGTGCAGCGCTTCGACTTTGCCATAGCTGACCGACAGCCTTCTGGCCGACAGAATCGTTTCGCTCATCGCTTAGGCAACACTGCCGAGATAGGCCTCGAGCACCGCTGAATTCTTCTGCACGTCGCGCGGCAACCCTTCGGCAAGCTTCGAGCCGAAGTCCATCACAACGAGCCGGTCGACCAGCCCCATGACGAAATCCATATCGTGCTCGACGAGCAAAATACTCATGCCCTCCTGTTTCAAACCTCGGAGCACATCGGCCAGTGCTCGCTTCTCGCGATACCGCAAGCCGGCGGCCGGCTCATCGAGCAGCAACAGCACCGGGTCGGCACACAGCGCGCGCGCGATCTCGATCTGGCGCTGCTGTCCGAGCGCGAGATTGCCGGCCGGCTCATGCCCGTGCGCCGCGAGCCCCACACGCTCGAGCTGACGCGCTGCCTCGGAGAATAGCTGTGCCTCCTGCTTGCGGTCGAGACGCAACATCGCCGCGATCGCTCCCTGGCGCGCGCGCTGATGCCCGCCGAGCGCGACATTTTCGAGTACGCTCATACCGGGCAGAAGCCGCACGTGCTGGAATGTCCGCCCGATACCGAGATAGGCAATGTCTTTCGCTGCGCGCCGATCGATGCGTGCCCCGCGGAACGATACGACGCCGCCGCTCGGTGCGGTGACGCCGCTAATGACGTCGAAGAGCGTACTCTTCCCCGCCCCGTTCGGACCGATAAGACCGAGAATTTCTCCCGCACGCATCGTGAAGTCGATATCGTTCACCGCGACCAAGCCGCCGAACTCCTTGCGCACCGCCTTCACCTCGAGGATCGATTGTCCCGCCGGCGGTCGCTCGCGTCGCGACAGCTCGACGGCGGACAAGGTCCGATCGGTACGACGACGGCTCGGCCATCGACGCAGCAGCCGCGGCCAGATACCCTCGCGTGCGTGCTGCAATATGAGGACCATCAGCACGCCAAAGACGATGATCTCGAAATTCCCGTTGCTCCCGAAAAGCCGCGGCAAAACATCCTGTAGCTTGTCCTTCACCACCGTCAGCAATCCAGCGCCGAGCACTGCGCCCCACACATGTCCCGCGCCGCCGATCACGACCATGAACAAGTATTCGATCCCCGCTTGCAGATCAAACGGCGATGGATTTACCGCGCGCTGCATATGCGCGTAGAGCCAGCCGGAAATGCCCGCGAGTATCGCGGCGTACACGAATATGAGCATCTTGTAGCGCGCGATCGCGACGCCGCACGACTCGGCCATGACGGCACCGCGCAGCGCCCGGATCGCGCGTCCCGGTCGCGAGTCGAGCAGATTTTGCGTCGCCACGATCGCCAGGAACACGGCGAGCCAGATGAGATAGTAGTAACGGCGGCCGCTGACCAGCGTCCAGCCGAAAAAATCAAGCGACGGAATTCCGGTCAAGCCGTCGTGCCGGCCGAGCCAATCGAGATTACCGAACAAAAAGTAGAGGCTGATGCCCCATGCGATAGTACTGAGTGGAAGATACGGACCGGAAAGTCTGAGAGTAACTGCGCCGATGACGCAGGCGGAAGCAGCGGTGAGCAACATGCCGATCGGCAGCGTAAGCCACGGCGAAAAACCGTGGCGGGTGGTCAAATACCCGGTCGTGAACGCGCCGATCCCGACAAACGCCGCTTGGCCGAATGAAATCAGACCGCCGACGCCGGTCAGCAGCACCAAGCCGATCGCAACGATGCTGTAGAGACCGATGTAGTTAGCCAGCGTGATCCAGTATTCCGGTATGCCGGAAATTACCGGAACCAACGCAGCGAAGAGAGCCAGCGCGATGAGAAGCACCGGGCGATGGCGCACGCTAGTCCTCCTCTTCCTCGACGTGCGTGGTCGTGAGCGAACGCCACAGCAATACCGGGATGATGAGCGTAAACACGATGACTTCCTTGTAGGGGCTCGCCCAATAGGACGAAAACGCCTCCATCACCCCGACCAATATCGCGCCTGCCGCCGCTAGTGGATAGCTCGCGAGCCCTCCAATGATGGCGGCGACGAAACCCTTGAGCCCGATGAGAAAACCGGAATCGTAGTAGATGGCGGTGATCGGAGCGATGAGGATCCCGGAAATCGCGCCGATCAAAGCGGCGAGCGTAAACGTCAGCTTGCCCGAGAACGTGATGCTCATGCCGATCAGCCGCGCGCCGAGCCGATTGACGGCGGTCGCGCGCAGCGCCTTTCCGTAGAGTGTGCGTCCGAAGAAGAGATAGAGGAGAACGATCAACGCGGCACTCGCGGCGAACACGAACACGCTGTGTCCCGATATCGCAATCGCACCGGCGTCGAAGCGCGTGGTGAAGAAAGGCGCCGTGCGCGAACCCTCGACGCCGAAGAACACGAGTCCGAGACCCGTCAGCGCGAAGTGCACGGCGATCGAGACGATGAAGAGCACCAGTACCGACGCTTCGGCAAGCGGCTGATACGCCAGGCGGTACACCATCGGTCCCAGTGGCACGACCAGCAACAGCATGATCACGACTTGAAACGCCTGGGGAACATCGAGCGGCGCGAGCCAACGCGTCGCCACCAGCATCAATGCAGGATAAGCCACGTAAAGTCCGAGGATGCGCGGAACGCGCCGGAATTCGCGCGTGCGTGCGGCGGCGTAGAGCTCGACGAGCGCGGTGACGGTGCCGATGCCAAGCAGCAACCACACCGTCCCCGGCACCTGCTTGAGCTGCAATGCGGCGACCGTGAGCGCACCGTAGGAAACGAATTCGCCTTGCGGTACGAAGATGATGCGCGTCACCGCGAACACCAACACCAGCGCGAGCGCGATAAGTGCGTAAATCGCGCCGTTCGTGATGCCGTCCTGGATCAAGATAGCGGCAACGATACGATCCATTGTCTTCGTCTCATCGCTGCTTCACAGCGCCATGCGGGTGGGCAGCGTTGCGTCGTTACGCGCGACCATGCGTAAGCGCGACGACGTACGGCCGGAACAGAACGGTTCATCGTTATTCCTGGGTAGCAGCCGGCAGGTCGGCGCCAAGACTACTATAAAATATTTACTTGGCGATACGCTTCTCATATAGTAAACGTCCGCTCTTCGCCAGTTCAACCCGCGCCGCTCTCGTTCAATGGGGCACGCAGCAATACTGAGACCACCGTCAGGAGGAATCATGCAAATGTTCACCGACCCACGACGCAACGTGTTCGCTCGCCGAACCGCTGTGGCGCTTGCAGTCACCGCGACGATCGCCATGCCGGCGGTCGCGGACATCAACGTCGGCGTGTCCATATCCGCCACCGGTCCGGCGGCGGTACTCGGTATTCCGGAGAAAAACACCGTGACCCTCTGTCCGACGACGATCGCCGGGCAGAAAATCAACTACATCGTCCTGGACGACGCGACCGACCCATCACAGGTCACGAAGAACGCGCGCAAATTCGCCACCGAGGATAAAGTGGACCTCTTCATCGGCTCATCGAGCACCCCGGGCGCGCTGGCAATGACGGAGGTCGCTGCCGAAACTAAGACACCGCAGCTGACGCTCGCGCCGACGCCCTACACCGATCCGGCCAAGGACGCGTGGGCGTTCCGCATGCCGCAGAGCGCCGGCTTAATGGCAAAGGCGCTGGTGGCGCACATGAAAGCGAACAACGTGAAGACGCTTGGGTTCATCGGTTACGCCGACAGCTTCGGTGAGAGCTTCTTGAACGGAACTAAGGCAGAGCTTGCGGGCAGCGGCATCGAAATCACCGTCGTCGAGCGCTTCAACCGCACCGACACCAGCGTAACCGGACAGGCGCTAAAGATTCTCTCGGCGAACCCCGACGCCGTGCTGATCGTCGGCTCCGGTACGCCCGCGGCCCTGCCGCAAACCACGCTCATCGAGCGCGGCTACAAGGGCAAGTTCTACCAGAGTCACGGCGCGGTGAGCAAAGCGTTCCTGCAAATCGGCGGCAAGGCGGTCGACGGCACGGTGTTCCCGATCGGGCCGATCGTGGTTGCGGATCAATTGCCGGACTCGCATCCGTCGAAGAAAGTCGCGATCGAGTACACCAAGTTGTACGAAGACAAATTCGGCGCCGGCTCGGTGTCTTCGTTCGGCGGTCACATGTACGACGCCTGTCAGGTACTGACACTGGCGGCGCCGGCGGCGTTGAAGAAAGCGAAACCCGGCACGGCGGAATTTCGCCAGGCGCTGCGCGACGCGATCGAATCGACGCGCGAGATGGTCGGCACACACGGCGTTTTCAACATGAGCTCCAAAGACCACTACGGGCACGACGAGCGCGCTTACGCGCTGATCCGCTCGGAGAACGGTGGGTGGAAGCGGATTACCGCCAGCCGCTAGGCCGATCGCCCGGCAACATGACCGGCGTCGAGCGCGACCCGGCGCGACTGTTTGCGCCGGTCGCGGTCGAGCTCGAGCGCCGAACCGACGGTGCCGCGCTCGTACGCGCGACGGCGGCGCTTGAACCGTACGCGCGCTGCATCAACGAATATCTGGTCCACTGGGCGCGCGCGGCGCCGGATCGCGTTTTTCTCACGGAACGCGGCACCGATGGAAAATGGAGCGGCGTCACTTATGGCGAAGCGCTGAACCGGGTGCGGCGCGTCGCGGCTTGGCTGCTGAAACAGGATTTATCGGCGGAGCGACCGATCGCGATTCTCTCCGACAACAACGTCGAGCATGGCTTACTGGCTCTCGCGGCGATGCATGTCGGCCTACCCATCGTGCCGATCTCATCGGCTTACGCGCTGATGTCGAAGGACTTCGGCAAGTTGAAAAGCATTTTCGCGCTCACCCGGCCAGGCCTGATCTTCATCGCGGATGGTCCGCGTTACGCGCCGGCGCTGTCGGCAGTGAGCGGCCTACACGACGCGCGCATCGTGCGAAGCAGCCGCGGCCAAGCGATTGCCGACACCCTCGCGTTCGCGGCGATGCTGGGTGAATCGGAAGACGCGGCGGTGGAGCGCGCCTACGCCGCGGTCACTCCCGACACCATCGCGAAATTCCTGTTCACCTCGGGGTCGACCGACGAGCCGAAGGGCGTAATCAACACCCAACGCATGTTGTGCTGCAACCAGCAGGCGATGGCGCAAGTGTGGCCGTTTCTGAAGCAGACGCCGCCCGTCATCCTCGATTGGCTGCCGTGGAATCACACTTTCGGGGGAAATCACAATTTCAATATTGTTCTGCGCCACGGCGGGACGCTCTATATCGACGCCGGACGTCCGCTGCCGGGATTGTTCGATCGAACCGTCGCGAATCTGCGCGAGATCGCGCCGACCGTGTACTTCAACGTGCCGCGCGGCTATGACATGTTGATCGCGGCGCTGCGGTCGGATGTGGAGTTACGCCGCAATTTCTTCCGTCGCCTACAGCTGATCTTCTATGCCGCCGCGGCGTTGCCGCAAAATCTCTGGGAAGCGATCGAGTCATTGTCGCTTGAAACGCTCGGACTGAAAGTGCCGATGGTATCGTCGTGGGGCCTGACGGAAACTGCGCCGGCCGTCACCAATTGTCATTTTCAGGCCGATTTCTCCGGCGTGGTCGGTGTCCCGCTGCCCGGGAACGAGCTGAAGCTGCTGCCGAACGGCGACAAGCTCGAGGCGCGCGTGCGCGGACCGAATGTCACGCCGGGTTATTGGAAACGTCACGATCTCACGTTGAAGTCATTCGACGCCGAGGGCTTTTACGTCACCGGCGATGCGATGCGCTTCATTGATGCGGCGCACCCGGAACGCGGACTTCTGTTCGACGGCCGCGTCGCCGAAGACTTCAAGCTCGCTACCGGCACCTGGGCTAACGTCGGGGCGCTGCGCATCAAGGCGGTCGCGTTGCTTGCGTCGGTAGCACAGGACATCGTTGTCGTCGGGCATGATCGCGATGAGATCGGCTTCCTGATTTTTCCGAACCTTGCGGCGTGTCGCGCGCTTTGTGCCGAGCTCCCAGCCGATGCTCCCATGGAACAAGTGCTTACGCATGCGGCGGTGCGCCGCAACGTCGCTGCCTGCATGGCGGCGCTGAAACAAGATGGCAGCGGATCGTCGACCTACGCCACACGTGCGCTGCTGATGACAGAACCTCCATCGATCGACGCGGGGGAGATCACCGATAAGGGCTACATCAACCAGCGCGCCGTACTGACGCGCCGTCACACCCTCGTCGAGAAGCTGCAACGCACGCCGATGGATCCGAGCGTGATTCCCCTCCCCAGATGAAACCGATGAAGCTGCCGCACGATCGACGAACAAATCTGTCAGCATTCTCGGCTCGCGCCCGCGCTCCGCGTGGCCCGAACTTTCCCCGTCACTTAGAGAGATAACCATGAAGCTCAACGGATCTACTTTTATCGTCACCGGGGGTAGCTCCGGTCTGGGGGAAGCGACCGTGCGACGCTTCCACGCAGCGGGTGCCCGCGTCGTGGTCGCCGATATCAACGTCGATGCCGGCCAAAAACTCGCGGCGGAATTGAAAACCGGCGCGATGTTTTGCAAGACCGACGTCAGCAGCGAGGCCGACGCGCAAGCCGCGGTCGCCGCGGCAAAGCAGCATTTCGACGGCGTGCTCCACGGCCTCATCAACTGTGCCGGTATCGGCGCCGGCGAGCGGGTCGTCGGCAAGCAAGGGCCGCATCGGCTGGAGGCGTTCGCGCGCGTCATCCAGATCAATCTCATCGGCACGTTCAACATGATCCGCATCGCCGCCGCCGCGATGGCAACCGATGCGCCGAACCCGGCCGGCGAGCGCGGTGTGATCGTCAACACGGCCTCGGTCGCCGCTTACGACGGACAGATCGGCCAAGCGGCCTATTCCGCCTCGAAGGGCGGCGTCGTCTCGATGACATTGCCGATCGCGCGCGATCTCGCGAGTAGCGGCATACGCGTGGTGACGATCGCGCCCGGTTTGTTCCTGACCCCGATGATGGGCGGATTGCGCGCCGACATCCAAGAATCGCTCGCGCAAAGTGTGCCGTTCCCCGCGCGCCTAGGCCGACCGGACGAGTACGCTGCGCTCGCGCAGCACATTGTCGAAAACGAAATGTTGAACGGTGAAACCATCCGTTTGGATGGGGCGCTGCGCATGGCGCCCCGCTAAACGCCAACGGATAAACGCCAACGGACGCTCGCGGGTGCGTCACGTCATGTCTCGCTCTAAGACCAAGGGGTCCAATACGCGGCCGAACGCACGAGCCCGCATGATCGGTAAAACTCGCGTGCGGGTTCGGCCGACCGCTGCCAAGATCGGCGCATCGACGGCGACCGAGGCCGAGTTGCACGCGCTGCTCGCGCAGCGCGTGCGGCTGGCACGTGCTCAGCGCGGCATGACACGTAAGCAGTTGGCGGAACAATCCGGCATTTCGCTCGCGTATCTGGCGCGCGTGGAGAGCGGCGCGGGCAACATCTCTCTCGGTTTGCTGCAAAAATTGTCGCTGGCGCTCAACGCGCCGATCGCGGGCTTCTTGGCGCCGGAGGAAATGCACGGGGCAGATTTCACGCTCATACTCGAATTTCTCAAGCGTCAGCGCCCGGACCAACTGGCACGCATCCGCCGCGCGCTCCTCGAAAGGTCCGCGCGCCGGTCGAACGGTTACGCTCAACGGATCGCGTTGATCGGCATTCGCGGCGTCGGCAAATCGACGCTGGGTCCGCTGCTGGCCGAGCGGCTTGGCATGCCGTTTGTCGAGCTTGACCGCCAAATCGAAAAGGAAGCAGGTCTCGCACTAACCGAGATATTGACCGTGTATGGTCAAAGGGGCTATCGCCAGCTCGAGCGACGTTGCCTCGAACAGACGATTATGACGCATCCGAAGCTCGTACTGGCGGCGGGCGGCGGCATCGTGACCGAGCCGGCGACTTACGAACTATTGTTGAGCTCGTTCTATACCGTTTGGCTCAAAGCGAAACCCCAGGTGATGTTCGCGCGCGTGATGGCGCAGCACGATGCGCGTATCGGCAGCCCGCAATTGCGCGGCGAGGCGCTCGACAATATCGCGCGCACGCTCGCGGCGCGGCGCTATCTCTACGAGCTTGCCCATGCGTTCTTCGATACGTCTGAGAAAACAGCGTACCAAACCGTGCGGGCGCTGCTCGAGATATTGTCTGCCGCCGTCGAACCCGCAGGCCACCGCGTCCTGGTTGCGGTGCGAAAGATGCGCGCCTAAGCGCCCGCGCGTCCGAATTCGGCGGCGCCTCGAACCCCGTCGCGTCTCAGAAAATTGAACGCGGCAGAAATTCGTGCGCGGCCACCAATGCACGTGGGTAGTGGTCGCCGCGTCCGCTAAGGCCGAACGCGAAGATTCCCCCTATGCTTGCGAGTTTCAGAAGATCTGTTCGGCG
>JBGPCS010000075.1:0-8885 GCA_041481875.1 Sulfurifustaceae bacterium | reverse complement strand
GTATCTTCTTGTTGATCACCGGAAGTCGTATCCCGTACGAAAATTTATTCACCAAAATAAAATCGCCGACGTACAGGCTCGGCAGCATCGAACCGGAGGGAATACGAAACGGCTCGACGATGAAAGAGCGGAGCACAAACACGATCAAGATGACCGGGAAAAACGCGCGCGCGTATTCGACGTATATCGGCTCCCTGCCCGCGAGCTGCACCGCCTCTTCCCCGCCGCCCGCTTGCGCCGCCGCCTTCGCGGCGCGCCCGCGCGCGCCCGACCACGCCCACCGATCGAGCGCCCAGATGACACCGGTCGCGCAAACCAGCACGAATAGTACGAGCGAGAAGTCCACGCTCATTTCGAGCCATCCACCCGCAACACGGCGAGAAACGCCTCCTGCGGAATTTCGACGGAACCGAGCTGTTTCATGCGCTTCTTTCCTTCCTTTTGCTTTTCGAGCAGCTTGCGCTTACGGCTGATATCGCCGCCGTAGCACTTCGCCGTCACGTTCTTACGCAGCGCTTTCACGGTTTCGCGCGCGATGACCTTCGAACCGATCGCGGCCTGAATCGCCACGTCGAACATCTGCCGCGGAATCAACTCCCGCAGCTTCTTGACCAGCTCGCGCCCACGATATTCCGTCTGCTGGCGGTGCACGATGACCGAAAGCGCGTCCACTTTATCGCCGTTGATGAGTACGTCAAGCTTGCAGACATCCGAGGGCCGAAACTCCAGGAAGTCGTAGTCGAGCGACGCGTAACCCCGGCTCACCGACTTCAGCCGATCGAAGAAGTCGAGCACTACCTCGTTGAGCGGAAGATCATACGTCAACATCGCTTGGCGCCCGTGGTAGAGCATGTCCTTCTGCACCCCGCGCTTTTCGACGCACAGTCCGATGACCGCGCCGACGTGCTCTTGCGGCACGAGTATCGTCGCCCGGATGATCGGCTCTCGAATTTCCTCCACGTACTGCGGTTCCGGTAGCTTCGCCGGATTCTCCACGCGTAGGACCTCGCCCTTGTTGGTTTGCACCTCGTACACCACGGTCGGCGCCGTGGTGATGAGATTCAGTCCGTATTCACGCTCGAGGCGCTCCTGAACGATCTCCATGTGCAACATGCCGAGAAAACCGCAACGCAGACCGAAGCCAAGCGCCTGGGAGGTTTCGGGCTCATATTGCAGCGAGGCGTCGTTCAGCGATAGTTTCTCGAGCGCGTCGCGAAACGTATCGTATTCCGACGACTCGACTGGGTAGAGCCCGGCGAAGACGCGCGGCTTGATTTCCTTGAACCCGGGCAGCGCAACATCCGCCGGCCGATACGCGTGCGTCATGGTGTCGCCCACGCGCGCGCCGCGCACGTCCTTGACACCGGCAACCACATAGCCCACTTCGCCGGCGCTCAACATATCGACCGGTTTGCGCTTTGGCGTGAACACCCCGATCTGCTCGACCTGATACTCGCGCCCGGTCGCCATCAAGCGAATCTTATCGCGCGGCGTCAACCGGCCGCTCATGACGCGCACCAGCGACACGGTGCCGAGGTAGTTGTCAAACCACGAGTCGATGATCAGCGCCGTGAGCGGTGCTTCGAGATCGCCGCGCGGCGGTGGAATGCGCGCGACGATCGATTCCAGTATCTCCGGCACGCCCAAGCCCGTCTTGGCGCTGGCGCGAATCGCATGCGAGGCATCGATACCGATGATGTCTTCCACCTCTTTGATGGTGCGCTCCGGGTCAGCGGCGGGCAAATCCATCTTGTTGAGGACGGGCAGGATTTCCAGATCGAGTTCCGAAGCGGTGTAGCAGTTCGCCACAGTCTGCGCCTGCACACCTTGGGAGACGTCCACCACCAACAGCGCGCCCTCGCACGCGGTCAGGGAGCGAGACACCTCATAGGAGAAATCGACGTGACCAGGCGTGTCGATCATGTTCAGACGATACGTCTTGCCGTCATGCGCCTCGTAGGTGAGCGCCACGCTCTGCGCCTTGATGGTGATGCCGCGCTCGCGCTCAAGATCCATCGAATCGAGCACCTGCGCCTGCATCTCGCGCGCTTCGAGGCCGCCGCAAGTCTGAATGAATCGGTCCGCCAAGGTGGACTTACCGTGATCGATATGCGCGATGATGGAAAAATTCCGAATGAGTTCTTGTTGCCAACCGCTCATGGACGCCTTTTGGAATGTATGCGAGCTACGCCGCGCACGAACGGGGTTGGTTTGCGGAGCGTGAAAAAGGCGCCCCCCGCGGCGCCCGCTTGCGATAGATCCGGAACTTCAGCGCTCGCAGTTCTGGGTGCGTGCGTAGCTTAACCGATTTCACCCGCCCCATGAACGTCGCGGCGATGCCTACGGGTTCGACGCCAAGCTGTGGACCGGGACCGGGGCGAGAAATGCGCGGATCGTTCGCCGCCGCAGACGCCATGCGGGCGATCAACGGCGCGCAGATCGCCAAGCGGGCGATAGCGAGGGACATCGTGAACATAACTAACGCGCCGGCGCGGACACAGCAGCGAGAGAATTGCCGATCATCGCGACCGTTTTCGGCGGCACTTCGCCGACCACGGTGATGTGATGTCCATCCACGGTCTTGCCGAACGCATGCAACGCGCCAACGCGCGTCGGTCCCTCCATCATGCTGGATGCCGCGGGGCCATCGCCGATCCGCTCGACGAATATCGACACGGCCGCGAGACTGTCGCTGTACACAAGCTGCTCGACGATCCGGTTTCCTTTCGGCAAACGACGCATGATCGTGCTCGAGAGCTTGAATCCCTTCGGTACGCGCGTTGCTTGCCAACTTTGCGTCGGCGCCCCCGGGGGGATATCGCTGTCGCGATACCATACCATGTCGCCGTCGGTGATCTGCGGTGCGAGCGCGGAATCGGGAATGTTTCCACCGATCGTGATCTGCGTGAACATGAACTGCTCGAGCACCGTACCCTTGTCATCGGTCAGGTCGGCCTTCAGCAACAAACCGGTGTAGCGATCCGCCCAAAGTCGGTACCCGTAACGGTAGTCGTCCCGGGCGCGAATCAGCAGCTGCTTCGCGTGATGGCCCGCGACCCGGGCGCCGTGCCCGAGCTCGATCACGTAGTTCTCGTCGAGATCGACGAGCCGTTCCGGAACGATCGCCATGAAACCCGCCTGTCCGAGCCGGCGATGCTCGATGACGACGGCTTTTTGGTCCGGTAGATAGCAACGAACCTCCTCATCCGTGCGTATCACCTCGCGCGCGGGTCCGGTGAGCGAGACCAACCGTTCCTTCACCACGCCTTTATCGGAACGATGAAAAATCCGCATGGTTTCAAGCTGTGCGCCGTGCTGGTACACGAATGTGCCCTCGTAGTTGAGCCGTTCGGCCGCGTGATGAATGCGCATGAGCCAGTCCTGCGCTTCGGTGGCCGCGAAAACCGGCAAGCTGACAACGAGACAGACGACGGAGCTGGGAAGGAGGAGTTGGCGACGGATCATTTATCTTGATTGTGCGTAACGACACGCACGTACGGCAGCATCCCACCGATACCCGCAATCGGCATGAACTCGTTGTGTCCAACGAGGTACAGGTTGAGTCGTTCCTCCGAATCCGATGTCGCGACCCCGACTGGGGCGGCGCTCGCCACCACCGGCGCGGTCTCGCCGCTGGATGATGCCAGGCTGCTCGGAGCCTTCGATGAGGCGGTCGGCCACTCAAACGCTTGAAACGTCAGCACGACAATAGCGGCGACCGAGGCCGCCGCGGCGAAACCGCCGGCGAGCGGCCAGAAGCGCAGCGCGGGAGCGCTGACTCGAGGGGCGCCGTCGTCGAGGCGACTCATCACTCGCTCTGCCAGACCGGGCGCGGCAAGCACGTCGAGCTGTCGGGCCATCACGGCACGGATCAAATGATAACGTTCCCACGCGGTGCGCAGCGCTACATCGCCCGTGAGCGCGGCGAGCGTGCGACGTTCGTCCAAGTCGTCGAGCTCCGCATCCATCAACGCCGACACTTTCTCTTTCATGCTGCCTATTTTTCCAACAAAGGTTTCAACTGAATGTCGATCGCTTCGCGTGCCCGAAAAATACGCGAGCGCACCGTACCGATCGGACAATCCATCACCTGCGCGATCTCCTCGTAACTCAAACCTTCGATCTCGCGCAGCGTAATGGCGGTTCGCAAATCCTCCGGCAACGCGTCGATCGCACGGTTCACCGTCGCCGCGATTTCGTCCGTCAGCAACACGCGCTCCGGCGTCGCCTGTTCGCGCAAACCGTCTCCGCCCTCGATCAACTCGGCGCCTTCCACCTCCATATCACTGCTCGGCGGGCGCCGACCTTGTGAGTCGAGATAGTTCTTCGCCGTGTTCACGGCAATCCGGTAGAGCCAAGTATAGAACGCGCTGTCGCCGCGAAATCCGCCGATAGCGCGATAGGCCTTGATAAACGCTTCTTGGGTGACATCTTCGACTTCACCTCGGTCGCGCACGTAGCGCGCCACCAGCTTCGCTACTCTGTGCTGATACTTTCGCACCAACAAATCAAACGCCGCTTTGTCACCCTTTTGTACCCGAGAGACGAGCTTCTGATCGATGCTACGTTCCGACATCAGCAGCCTATCGACTTAAGGGTCGGATCTGCTGCGGAAACGGACCCAGCGACTGACATTAACTGACCGTCGCTCGGCCATAAAGTTCGGCTTGCCATCCCGAGTTTCCACTTATTGTTGTGCAATACCCACCTTCCCCGACATCCGGTCGAGGTCCGCGTGAAAGCCGCTATGATAGGATAAACGACGTAACCATCACCACTCGGCCCTCGGCCCAAGCCCCGTACATGCCCGCCCCGGTTGTCGCTGACGTTCTCGTCATTGGTAGCGGTGTCGCCGGCCTGAGTCTCGCGCTGCGTCTGGCCGACCGCGCGCGCGTAACCGTGCTCGCCAAAGGAACGATGACCGAAGGATCGACGCTCTACGCCCAAGGCGGGGTCGCTGCCGTGGTGAATTCCCGCGACGATTCCTTCGAAGCTCATCTAGACGATACGCTGCAAGCCGGCGCGGGGCTGTGCCACGCGAACACGGTCGAGCAAGTGGTGCGCCGCGGACCCGAAGCGATCGCTTGGCTCCAAGGGCTTGGTGTCCCGTTTACCACTGGAACCGGCGCACACGGGGAGGACGGCAGCGCGGAACTGCATCTCACTCGCGAAGGCGGCCACAGCCATCGCCGCGTGGTTCACGCCGATGATGCCACCGGACTCGCGATCCAGACCGCGCTGGTGCGGCACGCGCGCGCGCACCCGGGCATCGAGCTTCTCGAACATCGCCTCGCGATCGATCTCATTACGAGCGGCAAGTTGGGGCTCCCCGGCTCGAATCGTTGTCTGGGGCTCTATGTGCTGGATAAGCAGAGCGGTGAAGTCCGAGCAATCCCGGCACGCACGGTGATTCTGGCCACGGGCGGTGCGTCGAAAGTGTATCTATATACCAGCAATCCGGATACATCGACCGGAGACGGTATCGCCATGGCGTGGCGCGCGGGCTGCCGCGTCGCGAACATGGAATTTATGCAGTTTCACCCCACCTGCCTTTATCATCCGCGGGCAAAATCGTTTCTCATCAGCGAAGCGGTGCGCGGCGAAGGCGGTCGGTTGACGCTTCCGAACGGCGAACCGTTCATGCCCGCATACGATCCGCGCGGGGAACTTGCCCCGCGCGACATCGTCGCGCGCGCCATCGACTACGAAATGAAGCGCCGCGGCTTGGATCACGTCAACCTGGATATCAGTCACCAACCGGCGGAGTTCGTCAAAGCGCACTTCCCGACCATCTATAAACGCTGTCTCGATTTGGGCCACGATATGACGCGCGAGCCGATTCCCGTGGTCCCGGCGGCGCACTACACCTGCGGTGGCGTAATGACGGACCTGCGCGGCCGCACGGATCTGGCTCGACTCCACGCGATCGGTGAATGTGCGTTCACCGGTTTGCACGGCGCGAACCGCCTGGCGAGCAACTCATTGCTCGAATGTCTGGTATTCGCCGAGGCCGCCGCCGCCGACATCGCCGCACAACTCATGCCCGAGGATTCTCCACCGGCGCTCCCCCGCTGGGACGAGAGCCGCGTGACCGACGCTGACGAGCAGGTCGTGGTATCGCATAACTGGGATGAGTTACGTCGCTTCATGTGGGACTACGTCGGTATCGTGCGCACGACCAAGCGGCTCGAGCGCGCGCAACACCGCGTCGCGATGCTGCGCGAAGAGATCCGCGAATACTATCGCAACTTCCGAGTCACGAACGATCTGATCGAGTTGCGTAACTTGGTCCTGGTCGCCGAGCTCATCATTCGTTCGGCGCTATGGCGCAAGGAAAGCCGTGGACTGCATTTCACGCGTGACTATCCGGCGCCGGACTTGCGTTACGCGGGCCACGACACCGTGCTTACTCCGCCGATGTTCGCAACCTCAGCCGAACCCGCAGACGCCTGAAGGTCTCCTTTGCCACCGCGTCCGCCGGAATCACCACGTTCGCCGGCCACCGGCTCTCATCGCACCTAACTACGAGCAGCGTTAGCAGCGGATGCGCCCATCGGTCGATCAGCCGCCCCTGGCGCCAATCCATCGCGCGCCGGCGCACCGCGCATGCGCCTCCCTCTCCGTCGAGCTCGACCGCAACGATGGCGTTCGCCGAGCGGCGCAGTGCATGCGCCCACAGGGCGCGATACAAGCTCACCGCGACTAGCGCGCAGATTGCGAGACGAAGCAAAACGGTAACCGGCATCAACAACGCGATCGCCGCGGCGCCGACGTGCACAATGACAAGAACCGCCGCCAGCATGCGCGACGTTCCCAACTCCAAGACAATCTTATCCGACGATTTTTTGTACAAGCGCCTGCAACTCCGGATCACCCGGACGCGCGACACCGTAACAGTAGTCGAGCAGCACCGGGTCCGGCGTTTCGAGCAGCCGTTCGAGGGCGGCGTGCTCGCGCTCCGTCAATAGCGGGTAGTGTTGTTCGACAAATTGCTGGAAAAATAAATCGAGCTCGAGGATGCCGCGGCGACATCGCCAAAGCGTCCTCTCACGGCGGGAGTCGTCGATCATATAAGGAGGCGCACGTTTAGTGCGCCTTCGGCTCGCTCTGCTGCACAGGGATGTGCGAATGCCGCGAGAGCGCAGGAGGCGCGGAGCGGCCCTCTCCGACCATATGAAGCGCTCGCGCAGCGAGCATCGGCTCGCCCCCTTCTCCCTCCGGGAGAAGGGATGGGGATGAGGGAGCGAGGACGATGTTTGTCCTCGCCGGGAGAGGGAATGAGGGAGTGGGGTAACGCCGTCACGTCACGCGCTTCACCAACAACTCGCGGATGTGGCCGATCGCGCGCGTCGGGTTGAGTCCCTTGGGACACACTTCCGTGCAATTCATGATCGTGTGGCATTGGAACAGCTTGTACGGATCTTCCAAATCGTCCAGACGCTCGCCGGTCGCCTGATCCCGCGAATCGGCGATAAACCGATACGACTGCAGCAGCGCCGCCGGCCCGAGAAACTTGTCCGGGTTCCACCAGAACGACGGGCATTGCGTCGAACAACACGCGCAAAGGATACATTCGTACAAGCCGTTCAACTTTTCGCGCTCCTCGGGAGACTGCAGCCGCTCGCGCTCGGGTTCGGGCTCGTTGTTGATGACGTACGGTTTGACCGCGTGGTACTGCTTGAAGAACTGCGACATGTCGACGACCAGATCGCGGATCACCGGCTGCGCCGGCAGCGGCCGAATGACGATCGGCTCCTTCAGCTCGGCAACGCGCGTGATGCAGGCGAGACGGTTCCGGCCGTTCACGTTCATGGCGTCGGAGCCGCACACGCCCTCGCGGCAGGAACGGCGGAACGACAGTGAATCGTCCGTCTCTTTGAGGCGCACCAACGCATCGAGCAGCATAACGTCCGAGGGCTGCAGCGCAATGTCGTAGTCCTGCATGTACGGCTTCGCGTCGACATCCGGGTTGTAGCGGTAAATAGAGAAGCGCATGTCATTTACCTCGGTTTATCCGCAGATGAATAAGGACCGATTCGGTCATTCTATCTGTATTACTTCTATCCGCAGATAAACGCAGATATCCGATAATGATGAACGCAGATAGTTTCGAAACGAATATCGGCGTTCATCTTCATAACACTGTCCGCGTTCATCCGCGGATGCGGTACTCGTACGCGCATTCTGTGTCAGTACGTCCGCGCCTTCGGCTCGAACGATGGAACCGAAAGCGGCTTCAGGTGCACCGGTCGATACTCGAGCCGATCGTTGTCTTTGAAATATAACGTGTGCTTCAGCCAATTGACGTCGTCGCGCTGATGAAAATCGGATCGGTCGTGAGCGCCGCGGCTTTCCTTGCGCGCCTCGGCCGAGACCAGCGTCGCCGTCGCGACTTCGATCAGGTTATCGACTTCGAGCGCTTCGGCGCGCGCGGTGTTGAACACCTTCGACTTGTCCTTGATTTCGGTCCGTCCGATTCGCTCCGCGACGCGTTTGATCTTCTGCACGCCTTCGGCGAGCAGATCGGGAAACCGAAAGATGCCGCAATGCGCCTGCATCGTCCGGCGCATCTCCGTCGCGACGTCCGTCACCCGTTCGCCGTTCGTCTGATTGTCGAGGCGCGCCAGGCGTGCCAGCGTGCGATCCGCGGCGTCCTTCGGCAATTCCTTATGGCCGGAATTTTCTTGAAGGAATTTGATCGCCGAGTTCGCCGCCTCGCGCCCGAAGACGACGAGATCGGTGATGACGGTGCGCGAGCCGAGTCCTTGACTGCGAAGTGCGAGCGCTTCTTGATCGGTGAGACCGCAGAGCGGCTCGACGCCTCCGATGCGCGCGGTCCGCTCGCGCTCACGCCCGCGATCTTCGCGCAAGCGAACGCCGAGGGG
>JBGPCS010000074.1:0-8930 GCA_041481875.1 Sulfurifustaceae bacterium | reverse complement strand
TGCTTCAGCATTTCCGGGAGCTGCGCGGCGGCGGACATGAGCTCGACGGCGTTCTCTCCCTTCGCTTTTGCTTGACCGATCTTCTTCGCGAGCTCGTTGCGCTGCTGTTGCAAGCGCTGTACTTCCAACTGCAACTCTTTGCGCTGATTCTCCAACGCTTGGACCGCCGCGACGTCGAGCGTATAGCCTCGGCGCGCCAAGCGCCGCGCGACGTCATCGAGTTGTGAGCGCAGGAGGCGAGGATCGAGCATGTATCAGGCGTCGTTCACACGCGCCGGCCATGTGACGACATGCCCGGGCGAAATCAGCGTCTTTAGATGAGTCAGGATGGTCGCAACTTTCTGCGGCTCGTCGAAAAACTCCACGACGACGGGCAAGTCGAGCGACAGATCGAGCAACCGCGAGGAGTGCATCATGCCGGACTTCCCGAATCCGGCAATACCGCGGAATACCGTCACGCCGCGCACCTTCTCTTCGTCGTGCAACTTAGCGAGCAGACGCCTCAAGAGGCCCTCGCCTTCGGTGAGGTAAATGCGGACCATCGTGACGTCCCGGCTGTTCATAATTGTCTGGCGAGCAGCGCGCCGATCCAAGTCGCAAAAATACAGAGTATCAGACTCGAGCTCACGTTCAGACCGGCCCTGGTCCACGCGCCCTCCTCGATCAGATTGAACGTTTCGATCGAGAACGTCGAAAATGTCGTGAACCCACCGAGCACGCCGATCAGTATCGCCGCGCGCAGAACCGCCTCATCGCTGAGACGATCGATGAACAGCACGAACAGGAAACCCGCGAGAAAACTGCCGATCACGTTGACGGCGAGTGTCCCATACGGAAAAGCGCGCCCGAATATCATATGTACCGCGCTCGACATCCAGTAGCGCAACACGCTGCCGACCGCACCGCCGGCCGCGATCGCAAGTACGCGCGTCATGAATTCGGTTCCGACTTCTTGGTCCAGTAGTCCGCTTGTGTCGGGTCGACCGGAAACCCGAAGCGGCCTTCGGCGTACGCCTGCCCCAAATATTTCTGCGCTTTGCGGTGCCCGCCTTCGGCGGCGCGGCGCAACCATTTACCTGCCTCGTTATCATCCTGCGGCAATCCTCCTAGACCGGAGGCATAACCGATGGCGACGCGATACTGAGCGTCTGGATGTCCGCCCTCGGCGGACTTGCGATACCACTTCACCAGTTCGCCCTGGTCCTTGTCATCGCCGATCTTTTGATACGCGCGGGCCATGTAGTACTGCGCTTCCGCGTCGCCGGCTTCCGCTAGCGGGCGATAAAGTCGCAAAGCATCATCGTACTTCTTCTCATCGTACGCGGCGTGGGCTTGTGCCTTCGCAGCCCGATTGGCGGCCCGGATCTTTGCGGCAGCGCCGGCGGCGGGGGTTTTCTCCGTGGCGCTGTTCGTCCACGACGCATGCAGCGATGGAGCCGCGACAAGCAGCGCCACCAGTACCGCGATCGCCTCTCCTTGGCGAGTCATTCGTTCTCTCCTGATCGGTCGGGCTTCATCGGCGCGCGATCGCGCCGCCGAAACTCAGCGAGGCGCGCGGCGATGCGCTCCTCGAGCCCACGCGCCACCGGCCGATAGTACGTTTGCGCCGCCATGCCGTCGGGAAAATATTGTGCGCCCGGCGCGTAGCCGTCGGGCTCGTCGTGCGCATAACGATAGCCTTTGCCGTAATCCAGCTCCTTCATAAGCCGAGTCGGCGCATTGCGCAAATGCAGCGGCACCTCGAGCGAGCCGGAGGCTTTCGCGGCCTCCATCGCTTCACCGAAGGCGAGATAAACCGCGTTGCTCTTCGGTGCGCACGCCAGATAGACGACGGCCTGGGCAATCGCCAGCTCGCCCTCGGGGCTGCCGAGGCGTTCCTGCACGTCCCATGCGGCGAGCGTCAGATCGAGCGCGCGCGGATCGGCGTTGCCGATGTCTTCCGTCGCCATGCGCACGATGCGACGCGCGATGTAGAGCGGATCGCAACCGCCATCGAGCATGCGGGCCAACCAGTAGAGCGCTGCGTCCGGATCGCTGCCGCGGACCGATTTATGCAATGCGGAAATCTGATCGTAGAACGCCTCGCCGCGCTTGTCGAAACGGCGCACGCCTCCCGCTGCCACTTCCTGCACGCGCTCGATGGTCAGCTTGGTCGCTGCATCGCCGCCGGCGGCGAGATCCGCGGCCATTTCCAGGAGATTCAACGCGCGGCGCGCATCGCCGTCGGCGGCACGCGCGAGCAACTCGACCGCTTCCGGCGCCGCTTCGATGCCGCGCTCACCGAGACCTCGTTCGCGATCGGTCAAAGCTCGTTCGAGCACTTGCCGGATGTCGTCGACCGCCAGCGCCTTCAACACATAGACGCGCGCACGCGACAGCAGCGCGTTGTTCAGCTCGAACGACGGATTCTCCGTGGTCGCGCCGATGAACATGAGCGTGCCGTCTTCGACGTACGGCAAGAAGCCGTCCTGCTGCGCCTTGTTGAAGCGATGCACCTCATCGACGAATAGCACGGTGCGGCGGCCTTGCACTTGGTATTGCTTTGCCTCGTCGATAGCGGCGCGGATTTCCTTGACGCCGGCGAACACGGCGGAGATCGCGATGAAGTGCGCCTGACCTCCCGCGGCGATGATGCGCGCGAGCGTGGTCTTGCCGGTGCCCGGCGGTCCCCAGAAGATCATCGAATGCAGCGCGCCCGACTCGATCGCTTGCCGCAGCGGTTTGCCCGGCCCGAGCACATGCGCCTGTCCGATAAAATCATCCAGGCTTCGAGGCCGCAGCCGGTTCGCGAGCGGCTCCCATGTCGCGGATTGCAATTGGTCGAAGGAACCCTGCATTCCCGTCGTCGGCTGCCGGTCGCGTCGTTGGGACACGGTCGTCATCGCCGCTACGAATCGCCCACGATGTCCACGCCGGCCGGCGGAGTGAACAAAAAGCGATTCGGATCGATCGGTTGATTTTCAACGGCGCTGTTGAGCGTGTAACGCGTCGTCTGGCCGAGGCCATCCAACAACTCGAGCGCCTTCAGCCGGCCGCGCTCGAAGCCGAGCCGCACTTGATCGATACCGCTGTCTTTGCGCTTCGGCAAAAGCTGAACCCATTCCAGACTGTTCTCGCTGCCGGCGTCTTTTACCTCGAACTGATCTTCCACGCGACCTCGACCGGCGAGCAGCATCGCGGGCGTGTCGAGCAAGCCTTGCTTTAGCGAGCGCACCGTGACTTGTTTCAGGTCTTCGTCGTATACCCAAAGTTTCTCGCCGTCGCTCACGATTTGCTGCTTCGACGGGGATTCATAGTTCCAACGAAACTTATTCGGCCGCTCGATCCAGAGCCGCCCCTTCGATTCCTGAATCGGCTTATGCGCGTCATCGACGACGACCTGGCTGAAGTACGCGGTGTACTTCGTCACGTCGGCGAAGAACCGCCGGAGGCTTTGCACGCCACTGACTGACCCTTCCGCCGCCATAGCATCCGCGCATGTAGCCACCGCGAACAAGAAGAAACCCGTCGTGAGTAACGCGTGCCGTGCCGTGCCGCGCCCCCTCCCTCCCCCTTTTAGGGGGAGGGTTAGGGTGGGGGTTGAAGGTCGCCGACCGGCACACTCACAGAAGGATCCGAAGCGACTAAACATCACTCCACCCCAACCGGCGGCGGCGCGAGCACTTCGCGGCTACCGTTCGGTTGCAGCGGCCCGACGACGCCGGTTCGCTCCATCTCTTCGATCAACCGCGCGGCCCGGTTGTAGCCGATGCGCAGTCGGCGCTGCACGCCCGAGATCGACGCGCGACGCGACTCGGTGACGATGCGCAACGCCTCGTCGTACAGGGGATCGGCTTCGCCTTCCACGGCGCCGTCCGCGGTGGGTTCATGCAAAAATCCGTTCTCGTTCACCCCGGAGTCGCCGCTCAGCACTTGCTCGTCGTACACCGGCCGGCCGCTCTTCTTGAGAAAACTCGCCACCTTGTGCACTTCGTGATCGGCGACGAAGGCACCGTGAATGCGCACCGGCGGACCGCCGGGCAGCAGGAACAGCATATCGCCCTGCCCGAGCAACTGCTCCGCGCCCATCTGATCGATCACCGTGCGCGAATCGACGCGCGCCGACATCTGGAACGCGATGCGCGCGGGAATGTTCGCCTTGATCAAGCCGGTGATGACGTCGACCGACGGGCGCTGCGTCGCGAGCACGAGATGCAACCCCGACGCGCGCGCCTTCTGCGCCAGCCGCGCGATCAGCTCCTCGACCTTCTTGCCGACCACCATCATGAGATCGGCCAGCTCATCGACCAGGATAACCACGAGCGGCAGCGGCGTGAGCGCGGGCGCGGCATCCTCGGGACTCGTCGGCGTATACAGCGGATCGGGAATCCACTTGCCGTTGTCCGCCGCTTCTTGCAGTTTGCGATTGAAGCCGGCGAGGTTGCGCACACCGAGTGCGGCCATCAGCCGATAGCGGCGCTCCATTTCCGCGATACACCATTTGAAGGCGTTCGCCGCTTGCTTCATATCGGTCACCACCGGCGCGAGCAAATGCGGGATGCCGTCGTAAACCGCGAGCTCGAGCATCTTCGGGTCGATCATGATCATCCGCAATTGCTCGGGCGTCGACTTGTACACCATACTCAAGATGAGCGAGTTGATGCATACGGATTTTCCCGATCCGGTCGTGCCGGCGATCAGCAGATGCGGCATCTTGCAGAGATCTTGCACGATGGGATTGCCGCCGATGTCCTTGCCGAGCGCGAGCGCCGCCGGCGTCAATTCTTCCTCGTAGACGCGCGAGGCGAGAACTTCCGACAGGCGCACGGTCTCGCGGACTTCGTTCGGAATTTCGAGGCCGACACAGGTCTTGCCCGGAATATTCTCCACGACACGAAGGCTGACGACCGAAAGCGATCGCGCGAGATCGCGGGCGAGATTGGTGATCTGCGACGCCTTCACCCCCGCGGCCGGCTCGATCTCGAAGAGGGTGATGACCGGACCCGGATGTACCGCCACCACCTGCGCCTCGATGCCGAAATCGAGCAGCTTCTTCTCGAGCAGGCGCGACATACTCTCGAGCGATTGCTTCGAGAACTGCGGCGCTTTCTGCTTGTCCGGTGGATCGAGCAGCGAAAGCGGCGGAAGCTCCCTCAGCCCTGGCGTTTCGAACAAGGGCACCTGTTTTTCGCGCTCGACGCGTTTGCCGGTCTCGACTCGAGAAATTACCGGTTCGATCTTCGGGGGCGGATGTTTCTCCAACACCTTCTTTTCCACGACCAGGGCTTCGCGCCGTTCCTTGCGCGCGCGCCTGCCGATCAGCCGGTCGTACTGAATCGAAAATAACCCGCGCAACCAGCCAAAAAGCGTAATACAGCCGCGGCCGGTGGCGTCCATGATCCGCAACCATGAAATGCCCGCGTACAGCGTGACGCCGGCGAGAAAAATCGCCAACAGCAACACTGTCGCGCCGGTAAAGCCAAATGCGGTCGTGAAGCCCGACGCAACGCCACCACCGAGCCAGCCGCCGGCCGAGAACGGTACGTCGTGGGCCAAGTAGTGCAGATTCGCAAGACCGCACGCGCCGATCAGCACGAGAACGAAGGCGCCGCCGACGATAAGCCGCTGCTTGATGCCGACCGGCTCCGGATCGTTGCGATGCATGTAGATGCGCCATCCGCCGATCGCGATCAGCAGCGGAAACAAGAACGCGACGTAGCCAAAAACGCCGAAGAGAATGTCGGCGAGCCACGCGCCGACGCGCCCACCCACATTGGCGACGGCCGCGCTCGGACCGCGATGCGACCACGCCGGATCGCTAGTCTGGTAAGTCCATAGAGAAATCAGCAGATAGGCCCCGACCGCGGCGAGCAAATACAGCGCGGCCTCGCGGAGCAGACGCACAAGTCGGGGAGTCAACGGGATCGTCGTTTTCTTCCAGGTTGCCTGGCTCACGCAGTTTCGTCGCTGAGACTCAAAGATTCCGTCGATTTTCGCCTTTTCCTCGCTGCCCCACAAGCGAAGGCGACGCAGCGTCGAATGCGTCGGATGTGGGGTGCACCACGCACCAACTCATCGATCGGTCCGCGGGACGCGCTTCACGGTCGGTTGCTTTTCATTTCCTTCGATCGGCCGATCCGCGTTCTGTCTTCGTCTTTACCGATTTTCGGTTGATAGCGTACCATGGCGCCCCGATATAACTGACGCATCAACGAACTTACTTCCCCTCTCCGGGGTAAAACAGTACGCGCGCGAGCGCGTATCGGCTCGCTCCCATCTCCCTCCGAGAGAAGGGAGGGACGAAGCCGATTTTGCTTGGCGGGAGAGAGATGGGGTGAGGGAACAGATTTCATGTCTCGCACGAAACACAGTCGCCTGCTCATCCTCGGTTCCGGCCCAGCCGGTTATGCGGCCGCGGTGTACGCCGCGCGCGCGAACTTGAAGCCCGTGCTCATCACCGGTCTCGAGCAAGGCGGGCAGCTGATGACGACCACCGACGTCGACAACTGGCCGGGCGACGTCGAAGGCCTGCAAGGACCCGCTCTTATGGAACGCATGCGCAAGCACGCGGAACGTTTCAAAACCGAGATCGTTCTCGATCAGATTAGTAAAATCGAATTGCGCGAGCGCCCGTTTCATCTGACCGGCGACAGCGGCGTTTATACCAGCGACGCGCTCATCATCGCGACCGGAGCGTCGGCGAAGTACCTCGGCATCGCGTCGGAAGAAAAGTACCGCGGCAAAGGCGTGTCGGCATGCGCGACGTGCGACGGATTTTTTTTCCGCGGGCAGAAAGTCGCGGTGATCGGCGGCGGCAATACCGCGGTCGAGGAGGCGCTTTACCTCTCCAACATCGCCGCGCATGTCACCATGATCCATCGGCGCGATAAATTTCGCGCCGAGGCGATCCTGGTCGACCGCGTAAAGGAGCGCGTCAAGGAAGGGAAGATTGCCATCGAATGGAATCATCAGGTCGATGAGATTTTGGGCGACGACAGCGGCGTCACCGGCGTGCGCATCAAGGGTAAGGACGCCCGCGCGAAGGAGCTGGAAGCCCAAGGCGTCTTCATCGCCATCGGTCACGTTCCGAATACGCAACTGTTCGAAGGTCAGCTCGAAATGAAGAATGGCTACATCAAAACCCGGGCCAGTCAGGAAGGAAACTTCACTGCAACCAGTATCGACGGTGTCTTCGCCGCCGGCGACGTGCAGGATCACGTCTATCGCCAGGCCGTTACGTCGGCCGGAACCGGCTGCATGGCCGCGCTGGATGCGGATCGGTACCTGCAAGGGTTGGAGCAGTAACTAGCCGGTCGCTGTTACTTTACCGTTTCAGTGTATTGCTCCCACCGAGCTGTTCCTTAAAATTAATTCCCTCTCCCTCCGGTGACGCGCAGGGACGCACTAAGATCGCGAGAGACAGGAGTCGGGAGCGATCATGAGGGTTAGGGTGAGGGGCTGCGGTGCAAGTAATCACACTGCTTCCCTCAACCTCACCCTAAAGAGAGGGGCAATAAATTCGAGATTCCTTAAATCAAGGACCGGAATCCGGTAATCTGTCCCCACGGCATCGGGTGCTCTTGATCGCCGATCGCAGAGCGCGAGGAGCCACACTTGTCCGGCGACAAACACGACAAAGATCACAAAGCGCTATTCCGCCAACACGTCGGCAAGGTCCGCCCGGTCAAGCAGGATCGCATCGCGCCCCATCGCAGTAAACCCGCGCCGGTAGCGGAGCAATCGCATCGAGACGCCGCGGCGGTGATGCAAAGCCTCCTCTCCGACGAATACGATCCGGCTGACATCGAAACCGGCGAAGAGCTGCTCTACACGCGCCCGGGTCTGCAGCATTCCGTGATCCGCAAACTTCGCCGCGGCCAGTATGCGATCGAAGCGGAGCTAGATCTTCATGGCTGCACCGTCCCGCAAGCACGCGAAACGCTGAATGTATTCCTTCGCGACGCTCGCGCCCTCGGCAAGCGTTGCGTGCGCATCATCCACGGCAAGGGCAAATCTTCCGAAGGCAAGATGCCCGTCCTAAAGGGCAAAGTGAATGTATGGTTGCGGCAAAAAAACGAAGTAATGGCGTTCTGCTCTGCGATCCCGCGCGACGGCGGGACCGGCGCCGCTTATGTGTTATTAAGGAAGGCCTGACCATCAGCCGCTTTGCCACGCCGGCGAAAGCGGGCATCCGTTGAGCTTCTTGAGATTTTGGTAGTCACCTCGCAACGCCGGCGTACCGATCGCCGCGCAGGCTCTAGCCGCTGCCCCTCGCGGGAGGCAGGGCGCGTCAGGTCGCGCACTCAGCCACGCCGCCGCTTGCTTGCGTAGCGCATCGGAATCTAGAATGCGGAGCTTCTACACACAGTGATAGTTAAAACCCATAGGAGGGAATGAATATGTCGATAAAACTACGCACGGTTTTGAGCGCGTCGCTGGCTGCGATTGCGTTGAGCCTCGCGCAGCTCGCGGTCGCGGGCGACGTGAGCGGTACGTGGATTATGGACGTGCAAACGCCTAACGGTGGCGGCAAGCCGACCTTTGTCCTGATTCAGAAGGGCGACGAGCTGAGCGGCACCTATAAAGGAGCATTGGGTGAGGCCGCCGTTACCGGTACCGTGCAAGGCGACGAGGTGGTAATCAACTACAAGATCATGGCGCAGGGCAACGAGCTGCAGATCAAGTATGCCGGTAAAGTAGAAGGCAATACGATCAGCGGCAAGGTGAGCTTCGGTCCGGGTGGCGAAGGGACATTCAAGGGAACGAAAGGGTAGTTAGCAGCCACCTTACACCCGAGCGGGTGATCGCCGTGTGGCGGTCACCCGCTTTTTTGCGCGCGTTGCTTGATGCGCACGCTCTCACGCCCGACCGTTCTCATCGCGCTTCGTTGAAAGCCCCTTCGCAACCCGATACTGTTGCGACTCAAGTGACAACAATAAAGGTGCCTCATG
>JBGPCS010000073.1:0-8934 GCA_041481875.1 Sulfurifustaceae bacterium | reverse complement strand
CGTGGCGAGACCGGTGCCGAGCGCTTTACTGCACGCCTCTTTCAGCGTCCACAACTGATAGAACGCGCGCAGCCCCGCACCGGCCGCTTGCGCCTCGAACCGCACGATCTCGGTCGGCGCAAACGCTTCGCGCGCGAGTCCGTCGATGTCGCGCAGCCGCATCTCCTCGACGTCGACGCCGATTCTGCCCCGATCGCAGAGCGCGCATAACGCGAACCTGCCGGAATGCGACAAGCTGATAGCCGGTGGCGATAGATCGTTCGAGTGCGATCGCACGTACGGCCGCCCGCTCGCCTCGGCGGCGAGCGTCCAACCGTCGGCGATTCCACCGCCCCAGGCGAGGAGCGCGCGCCGCACCAGCACGCGACTGGCGACGAACTGACCGCGGCGTTTGGGCGAAACCATCGCCGCCAACTCCTGCCGCTGAGTCGAGCTGAGCTGCTCGAGCACCGAAGGCCGGCGTAGCGACTCGAGGTTGAACGATCCGATATCGGCGATGTAGACGCCGACACGAGGAGGAGCGAGTACGCCGGTAGCGGTCATGGAGTGGGCGAAGCTTTGACGGCGGCCAACGCGCTACGACGCCAGTCGCCGAAAAACCAGGCTCGCGTTGGTACCGCCGAAACCGAAGCTGTTGGACATGACCGTGTCGACATCGCCGGCGAAGGACTCTCGTACCAACGGTAAATCACGCAGCGCCGAATCGAGCGTTTCGATGTTGGCCGATCCGGCGACAAAACCATCGCGCATCATTAGCAGCGAATAGATCGCTTCATGAACGCCGGCGGCGCCGATCGGGTGCCCGGTCAGCGCCTTGGTCGAGGAAAATCGCGGCAGCGCGCCGCCGAACACCGCCCGCATGGCATTCACTTCGACCACGTCACCGACCGGCGTCGACGTGCCGTGCGTGTTCACGTAGTCCACCGTCGGCAGGTCGCGCAGCGCAAGCCGCATGGCGCGAGCCGCTCCGTCTTCGGAGGGCGCCACCATGTCATATCCGTCGGAACACGCGCCGTACCCGGCGACCTCTCCGTAGATACGCGCGCCGCGCTGTCGGGCATGCGCCAGCTCCTCGAGCACCACGATCCCCGCGCCGCCGGCGATGACGAACCCGTCGCGGGCGGCGTCATACGGTCGCGACGCGCGTTGCGGCGCCGCGTTGTGGGCTACCGAAAGCGCGCCCATCGCATCGAACGGCATCGTCGTGGTCCAAGAAACCTCCTCGGCGCCGCCGGCGAAAACGACGTCCTGTTTATCCGCCGCGATGAGCTCCGTCGCATGTCCGATGCAATGGGCCGACGTGGCGCACGCCGACGTGATGGAATAACTCGTACCTCTGATGCGGAAGTTGGTCGCAAGCGACGCCGCGACAGTATTGCCCATCGCCCGCGGCACCAGGTACGGCGGCACTTTGCTCACGCCGTGGCGGCGATACGTATCGACTGACTCGGTTTGCGCGAGCGTCGACCCGGTACCCGAACCCGCGATCAGCCCGGTGCGCTCGTTCGCGACATCGTCTTCGTTCAAAGCCGCGTCGGCGATTGCGTCTCGCATCGCGTGATGCGCGTAGAGGGCGGCATCGCCCATGAAGCGTCGCAACTTGCGATCGATAGTAGGTAGACCGGAAAGATCCGGCACGCCGGCGACGCAACTGCGTAGCCCGAGCCGCGCATACTCCTCGACGTAGACGACGCCCGAGCGCCCGTCACGCAGCGCGGCCGCCACGCGATCCAGTCGATTGCCGAGGCACGAAACGATGCCTATCCCGGTGATGACGACACGCCGCAACGGCATAGTTGAGACAAGGTACGCCGATTGAAGGAAGAGAATGTCGCGACATGTCTCGCGACATTCTCGCTCACGTTTCTCAGCTACGTGTCGCCAGCTCGAGGGAGATTCCCTTGATCAACTCGTCCACCCACTTGTTGTACTTCGGATGGATGTAACGCTTCCCGTCCTTCTCCTGGTAGTTCATATTCTCACTGGCGACGTACTTGATGCTGTATACCTTCGCGTTGTAGCCGACGTCTATAACGACCAAATGTTTGCCGCGCGCGTTGTACTCGAGACGAACATTGGTGGGCGTGTCTTTGACGGGCTTCCAGCCTCTCTTGCCGCCCGCAGTGACGACTGCCTTCTTAACATTCGCCGCCGATGTCGCGCTCGTTACCGCGATATTCTCATGATCGATCAACGGTGCATCGCGCGCCGCCACCGCTGACGTCGCCGTGCCGGCGAGCAAAACGAACATCGGAATGGTCACGCCTCTAATTGATCTCATCACATCTTCTCCTCAGCGGCTGTCTCACTAGCCTTCAGTTGAATCCTCAGAACCTCTTGGTGACGATCGAAGTGTTGATCCCGCCAAATGCGAAATTGTTGGTCATGACATATTCGTTGTCCATCGATGCGCCCGCGCCGACGATGTACTGAAGGTCGCCGCACGCAGGGTCCGGATTGTCGAGATTCACGGTCGGTGCATACCAGTGGCGGCGCATCATCTCTATCGTAAACCATGCTTCGATGGCGCCGCACGCGCCGAGCGTGTGTCCGAGGTAGCTCTTGAGAGAGCTGATCGGGATGCGGCTACCGAAAATCTCGTGGGTCGCTTTCGTCTCGGCGATATCGCCGCGATCGGTGGCGGTGCCGTGGGCGTTGACGTAGCCGACGGCCGCCGGCGAAATACCGGCGTCCTCCAGTGCCAGACGCATGGCGACGGCCATGGTCTCGGCCTCCGGCTGCGTTACGTGCGTACCGTCGGAGTTGCAACCGTAGCCGACGACCTCCGCGTAAATCCGCGCGCCGCGCGCGCGGGCGTGATCGAGGTCTTCCAGCACCAAAGTCGCCGCGCCCTCGCCGACGACCAGACCATCACGATTCCGATCGAATGGGCGCGGCGTCAACTCCGGGGTTTCGTTGCGCGTGCTGGCAGCGAACAGCGTGTCGAACACCGCGGCACTCGCCAGGTTCAGCTCCTCGGAGCCGCCGGCGACCATGATCGCTTGCCGGCCGAATTTAATGCTTTCATACGCGTAACCGATCCCCTGGCTGCCCGACGTGCACGCGCTGCTCGTCGGGATCACCCGCCCGCGCAGCCCGAAATACAAACCGATGTTGACCGCGGCGGTGTGACTCATCATCTGAATGTACGTAGTGGAAGAAACGCCTTGCAGTTTTCCCGTCACCATCATCTGGCCGAACGCCTGCACCGGTTCGGCGCTGCCGAACGACGAACCGTAAGCGATACCCATGCGACCGTCGCGTATCGTCGGATCGTCGCGCAAGCCCGCGTTTGCCAGCGCCAGCTCGGTCGCGCGCACGGAGAGTAACGCGACGCGGCCCATCGAGCGCACCGTGCGCCGCGGGTAATGCACCGGCGCTTCGAAGCCGTCCACCGGCGCGCCGAGCCGCGTATGCAAATCGACGAAGTGATCCCATTCGGGCATGCGGCGCACCGCGTTCTTGCGCGCGCGCAGGCGCGCCTCGATGTCCTCCCAACGCTCGCCGAGCGCCGTAAGCCCGCCCATCCCGGTGACGACGACGCGCTTCATTGGCTAGGAAAAGTCTGACCAATATATTTAAAACATTCTGGAACCACAGATGCGCGCAGATAAACACGGATAAAAGAAAAACTCATCATTTGTTTTTTATCTGCGTTCATCTGCGTGCATCTGTGGTTTCGGCAATCCTATGAAATTATCTAAATAATCCCGCCGTTCACGCCGATCACTTGGCGTGTGATGTACGAGGCTCCGTCAGAAAATAAAAAACCGACGAGCGCCGCGACCTCTTCCGGCGTGCCGACGCGCTGCATCGGCACGGCTTTCAGCGCCTCGTCGCGCTCCACGTCCTTCAGCATATCGGTCTCGATAAGTCCCGGCGCAACGCAATTGACGGTGATGGCGCGGCTCGCCAGTTCCACCGCGAGCGCCTTGCTCGCGCCGATGACCCCGGCTTTGGCGGCGCTGTAATTAACTTGCCCACGATTGCCCATCACGCCCGATACCGACGCGAGTGTGACGATGCGCCCGCCGGAACGTTTGCGCACCATCGGCATGACGAGCGGATGCAGCACGTTGTAAAACCCGTCGAGACTGGTGCGGATCACGCTGTCCCAGTCGTCGTCGCGCAACGCGGCGAACGTATTGTCACGCGTGATGCCGGCGTTGCAGACGACGCCGTAATACGCGCCGTTACGCTCGACTTCCGCTTCGAGTGCGGTGCGGCAGGCGGCACGGTCGCTGACGTCGAACACGAGCAGGTTCGCCTCGCCCCCGCCGCCGCGAATTCCCGCAACGACTTGCTCGGCTTCGTTGACGGTGTTGCGGCAATGTACCGTCGTGGAAAATCCGTCGGCGCCGAGCCGCGCGGCGATAGCGCGGCCGATGCCGCGGCTCGAACCGGTCACTAACACGCGCCGTCGTGCTGTCATTGCGACTCCCGCAGAAATCGTTCGGGATCGTCAGGCTCGTACACCTTGATCGTCGCCTCCGCCACGCGGCGGCCGTCAACCGCAATATGGCAATCAAACGCACCGAGGCCGCTCGGCTCCCGGTACGCCAGATGCGCGGTGATATCGAGCACCGCGTCGCGCCGATACGCGGGCGTCTCGGCTGAGAACTTCCGCGTACCCAGCAGGAACCCGATTTTGATGGGATCGCCCCGGCGTCGATGTTCGATCCCGACGAAGGCCGCGATCGCTTGCGCCATCAGCTCGATCCCGATCCACGCCGGCATGTTGCCATCGGCGTCCGCATACCACGCGCTGGAATTTACCCGCGCTTGCGCCGACAAGCGCTCGGCGTCGGCGAAGACGACGCGATCGATCAACAGCATCGCGCCGCGATGCGGCAGCAACGCTTCGATCGGAGGATATGAAACGGCGTTCACGCGCATTCGCTCATGATCAGAGTGACATTGTTTCCGCCGAATGCGAACGAATTGCTCGCCAGTACCCGCGGGCGCCGCTCGGTCAGGCGCGCCGTGTTATCGGCCAGCGCGATCGGCGGAAGCTTCGGATCGGGTACGCCGTCCCAAACATGGGGCGGCAACGCCTGCAATGTATTGTAGTGGGACAAAATCAGCCAGCAAAAGCCGGCTTCGATCGCGCCGGCGGCGCCGAGCGCGTGACCGGTCAGCGCCTTGGTCGAGCCGCACGGCACGGCGGCTCCGAATACACGATCCACCGCGGCTGCCTCCATACCGTCGTTGTGCGCAGTCGCCGTACCGTGGAGATTGACGTAGTCGATCCGCGCGGCGTCGACGCCGGCGTCGTGCAGCGCCGCGCGCATCGCGGCCTCGGCGCCCGCACCCGACGGGTCAGGTGCCGAAATGTGATAGGCGTCACTCGACTCGCCCACACCGGTCAGCGCAACCGGGCCCGGTTCGCGTGAAAGTACGAACAGTGCCGCGCCTTCGCCGATATTGATACCGCGACGGTTCGCGCTCATCGGATTGCACAGCTCCGGCGTGGTGAGCTCCAACGCCGAAAACCCGTTTATCGTGAGACGGCACAACGAGTCGACACCTCCCGCGACCACCGCGTCGCACAGTCCGCTCTCCAACAGGCCGCGCGCGCAACCGAGCGCCTTCGCGCCCGATGTGCACGCGGTGGAGACAACGTACGCCGGGCCGTCGATTCCGAACGCCGCCGCGAGAAACGGCGCCGGCGTTCCCATTTCTTGTTGCGCGTAGTGAAAGCTTTCCGGAAACGCGCCGGTTGCATCGAGCGCCGCGATCGCGTCCTCGCCCTCGGCGATCCCCGACGTGCTCGTGCCGATCACGACACCGACGCGTTCGCGACCGCAACGGCGAACCGCGTCCCGAATCTCAGCGTCGATTTCCTCGGCCGCGGCAAGCAATAGTCTATTGGTACGACAGCGATACCGCCGAAGCGACGATGGAACATCCGGAAGTATCGAGGCGACTCGACCGACACGCATGGGTTTGGACGGGTGCCAACCCGTTTCGACCACCATGCCGCTCGTATCGCCGCGCATGAGCCCGGCGTAGGTCGCTTCCTTGCCGCGGCCCAACGCGCTGATGATCCCGAGCCCGTGCAAATAGCATGGCGTCATGACTCCGACCCTTCCAACGCTTCAATGAGCAAGTCTTGACCGAGTGTCTCATAACGCAATCGGGTGCGCCGGCATAACGGCCGAACGCCTTCGCACGTCGCGATCAACATCACGGTTTCGCCGTTCATCAATTGCCGCGTCCCACCGTCCGGCGTTTCCAGCAAACGCGCCGCCGCGCCGCGCACGCCGGCGCGCGCTTGCTCTAGCGGCCAGAGTGCGAGTTGCAGTCCCGCGAGTATACGCGGCGCGTTAAGCTCCACGTCCGGCGCTATGTCCGAGGAGATGTGCGCGGCTATCGAGCGGATTTGCCACACGCGCCGCCCGAACGGCGTCAATCCGACCATGCGGATATCGCCTTCCTTAACCTCCAAATAGACAATGAGCCGCTCGACACCCTTGGCATGCGATCGTTCGACCGACTGCGTGACGCTGAAGCTTGACGTCGACGGCTGCAGACAATAAACGGCTTCACCGAACGACGCGCAGCCATCCTCCGCCGAGAGATGTGCACAACCCGCGAGTGCAAGCGACAGCACGCCCGCCGCCATCGCGCGCCAATCAACATTGCAAACGTTCCCGATTCTCATCGGCGCGCGCGTGTCGAGCTCGGTCCGAGCATCGGAGCAAGTACGACCGTGATCACAATGCCGGTAAACAACGTCGCGCCGAACTGACTCAGCGCCGGTGTAGTGCTCCACCCCAGTAAACCGAACGACAGCAGCGTGGTTGCGGCCGACAGCAGCACGCCGACCAGCGCGGCGGCGCGGCGCTCGATCCCTTCGTGCAAGAAAATGACGTAATTGATTCCCACGCCGAGCACCAAAAGCAACGCCATGATATTGAACAACGTCAATGGCGCGCTCGTATAGCCGCAGTATCCTAAGGTCACCGCGACAGCGGTCAGCGTCGGCAACATCGCCGCAAGCGCCTGGCGCGGGCCGTAACGCCAGCCGAGTACCGCGTAGATCAGAACCGCTGCGACCAAAAAAATCGCGCTGCCGATCCGGCGATACTCGCGGAAGAGGCGAGACACGTCGCCTGCCTTGTCGGCGAGATCGACGCCGGGCAAATCCCGCGCCGCCTGCGCGAGTGCGTCGACCGAGCTGAAGCCCGCGGGCATCACGATCGAAACGTACCGATCGGCGATCTGACCGAGCCATAGATGGCGAAATGGGACGGCAGCGGGCGATTGTAGCCATGCCTCGATCGTGAGCAACGGGCGATCGGCCGATCGGCGGAAATCCGCGATGTACCGCGCCGTCACTTCGCCGCGAAATCCGTTCTTCGCCAGCGCCGGCACCAATCCATTTGGCGGCGCGAACACGCCCTCGCGCCAAAGCGCGTAAGTTTCTTGCTGTCGCCGAATGGAAGGCACGAAGTCGCTCGCGGCCTGGTACTGCGTGAGCGCACCCGCGCGCACCAACTCACGCAGCCGTTCGGTCAGAGCTTCTTCGCGTTGCAGCGCCGCTTCGACACTGTCGCCCTCGATCACGAAGAATTGTGTCCCCTGCGTGAAGCCGGTCAGGCGCCGCACCGCCGCTTCCTCGGCGAGCAACGACGGGTGCGGGTTAACCAAGAGACGAATGTCGTCGGCCGCGGTAAGCCGCATCCAACCGGGGAGCGAAGCGAGCACGAGTATGGCGACGATGACCGTACGCGCGCGTGGATTGCGCAGTCGCTCGCATCGCTCCCAGAGTTTCGCCGCCGCCTGCAGCAGCGCCCGCGGCTGGTATCGCGCCGGGGCGCGCGCGAATGCGGGTATCAGCAGCACGACCGTCAGGTACGCCATCAACAAACCGACGATCGAAAACAACGCAATCTGGCGCAGCGCCGGAAACGGGGAGGCGGCGAGCGCTCCGTAACCCAGCACGCTGGTGAGCACGGCGATGGTAACGCCGGGGAAAACCGCTCGCAGCCCGCGCCACGGTTCCCACGCGGCGGCGCTGTCCAGCCGCGCGGCGAAATATTGAATCGAGTAATCGATCGCCTCGCCAATCAAGCTCGCGCCGAACACGAGCGTAATGAGATGAATTTTTCCGAACACCGCCGCGGTTGCAAGCGCCGCCGCGCACACGCCGACAACGACGGAAACGAGCCCGAGCAGCAGCGGCCGCAACGACCGGAACACGAGCAACAGCAATGCGACGATGCCGGCGAGCGAGCCGACGGCGATACGATCCACTTCGCGTTCGGCGGTTTCGCGCGCCGCCGCCGCGTAGTGCACGAGGCCGGCGCGCAGCATCGTCGCCTCTGCATCGAGCGCGCGCAGCGTCGTCCACGTCTCTTGCAGCGACGCCTCGACGCGCCGTTGCACGAGCGGATCGTGCGGCGAACCATCGACCTCGGCGAGCACGACCGCGTAGACACGATCGGCGTCGCGCGCCAGCAGAAACCCGTCGTCGAACTCCAACGTCGCACTCAACCGCGAGTACGGCAGGGCGGTGAGGTAATTGTCCAACAACCCCAGCGGGTCCTGCTCCAGGGGCAGTCCGAGCGTCGCGCGAAACGGGTCGTACAAGCGCCGCCGCAGACGCTCCTCGATGAAGCGCCCGCTCGGCTCGTCCGCCAAGGCGCGGCGGTCGTTTTCCGAAAGCAAATGGAACCGGTGCGACGCGTAGAAGTCGCGGACGGCCCGCGGATCGGGCGCAAGAAACTGCGCGTGAACTTCGCGGAACGCGCCGCCCGCCGCGATCGCGCGCTCGAAGCGCCGCGACAGATTCTTCGCGGCATCGGGCGCGCCGGCGCCGATCAGAAAGACACAACGTCCGGCGCCGGCCTCCCCGACCTTCGCCGCCGCGCGCTCGGCGATCGGGTTGCGCTCGACACTCGGCAGCAACGCGAGCAGGTTGGTTTCGAT
>JBGPCS010000072.1:0-8993 GCA_041481875.1 Sulfurifustaceae bacterium | reverse complement strand
CGGCACCCGTTGTGCGGCACCGGCGTCACGTCGATGATGTTGCTGATTTCGTAACCGAGCGCATGCAATGCGCGTACGGCCGACTCGCGTCCCGGCCCCGGACCTTTAATGCGCACCTCGAGACTACGCAATCCATACTCCTGCGCCGCGCGGCCGGCTTTATCCGCCGCGACCTGCGCCGCGAACGGCGTGCTCTTGCGCGAGCCCTTGAATCCCGCGCCCCCGCATGTCGCCCATGACAACACGTTGCCCTGTCGATCGCTGATCGACACGATCGTGTTGTTGAACGAGGCGTGAATGTGCACCACGCCCTCCGACACGCTCTTCTTGATCTTCTTCTTGGCTTTGGGGGCGGCTGCCCCGGTCGCTTCAGGTGCGTCTGCCATGATGGTTCCTCATATTAAGTCGTAGCCGCGGGCGCGCTCTTGCGAATCACGCCCTTGCGCGGACCCTTGCGCGTACGCGCGTTCGTACGAGTGCGTTGGCCGCGAACCGGCAGGCCGCGCCGATGACGCATCCCGCGGTAGGTGCCGAGGTCCATCAAACGTTTGATGTTCATCGACGTTTGCCGGCGCAGATCGCCCTCCACGGTGACCTTCGCGACTTCAAGACGCAGCAGATCGACCTGCGCGTCGGTCAGGTCCTTAACTTTGGTCGAACCGGCGACGCCCGTCTTCGCGCAAATCCGCCGGGCGGTGGGCCGGCCGATGCCGAAAATGGCCGTCAGACCGATCTCGACGTGTTTCTGATTCGGTATGTTGATGTTGGCTATACGCGCCATAACCCGCTCTACCTCTGCTAATGCGCGTGAAGGGCGCGCAAATCTACTGGGATACTTAGGTTAAATCAATCCTTTACTACCTTGCCGGCGCTGTTTCGCCCACCGTCCCGGACACAAGTCGGCTGGACGGGCGTTCGCCGGAGTATACGCACGTTAAGTGCGTCCACTACTTCCCCGGCTCACCCCTGTCTCTGTTTGTGTGTCGGGTCCGAGCAAATCACCCGCACGACCCGTTTGCGCCGCACGATCTTGCAGTTGCGGCACATCTTCTTTACCGATGCCCTGACTTTCATTGCAATCTCCAGCCACTCATCTGCCATCCTGGCGCGACTCTTTGCCTTCGTTGCGCCTCGGCCCGACCATCCGTGGTCGGGCGATCGCTCTCGCACATCCCTGTGCTTCCGCGAAATTGGCACATCCTGTGCGGCATCGCCGGCGTGGACACACGTTGCGCCGCTCCTGCGCATCCTGCGCCCGCGGCATTCGTACGTCCTGTACAGCAAGTGTGTCCACGAAGTCCCCGGCTCACCCTCCGCTGCACTCAGCGTGGAAGACCCAAGCCGCCACCGGTCAAGTTGGCCTTACGTAGCAGGCTCTCGTATTGGCGCGACATCAAGTGTGCTTGCACTTGCGCCATGAAATCCATGCAGACGACTACCACGATCAGCAGCGACGTGCCGCCGAAGTAGAAGGGAACACTCCACTTCACGATCAGGAACTCCGGCAGCAAGCACACAAGCGTAACGTAAATAGCGCCGACCAGCGTGAGGCGTGTCATGACGCCGTCGACATAACTGGCAGTCTGGTCTCCCGGCCGTATCCCCGGAATAAATGCCCCGGATTTCTTCAAATTCTCCGCCGTCTCCTTCGGATTGAACACGAGTGCCGTGTAAAAGAAGCAGAAGAACACGATAGCGGACGCGTACAACATCACGTAGATCGGCTGCCCGGGCGAAAGTGTCGTCGCGATATCGCGCAGCCAACTCACGCCCTGCTGTTGCCCGAACCAACTGGCGACGGTGGACGGGAGCAAAATGATGCTCGAGGCGAAGATCGGCGGAATCACGCCCGACATATTGATCTTGAGCGGCAGGTGGCTGCTCGCGCCGGCCAACATGCGCCGGCCCTGTTGGCGTTTCGCGTAGTTCACGGTGATGCGCCGCTGCGCGCGCTCCATCAACACGACGAACCAGGTCACGAATACCACGATCGCGAAGATCGCGAGCGCCAGCACCGGATTGAACCCTTGCTGCGATACTTGCTCCAGCATTTTCGCGACCGCCCAAGGCAAGCCGGCGACGATACCGGCGAAGATGATCATCGAAATGCCGTTGCCGATACCACGCTCCGTCACTTGCTCGCCGAGCCACATCAAGAACATAGTTCCGGTCACGAGAGTCACGACGGTCATGATCTTGAATCCGATGCCCGCGGCCAGCACGACCGGTTGGCCGCCCGCTTGTTGGCTCTCGAGCGCGATCGCGATGCCGAGCGATTGCACCGTTGCCAGTATCACCGTGCCGTAGCGCGTGTACTGCGTAAGCTTGCGCCGTCCCGATTCGCCTTCCTTCTTCAGTTGCTCGAGCGTCGGGATTGCCGACGACATCAGCTGAATAATGATGGAGGAGGAAATGTACGGCATGATGCCGAGCGCGAATATGGAAAAGCGACCGAGCGCGCCTCCGGAAAACATATCGAACAGACCGATGATCGACCCGTGCGTGCCCTCGAACAATTGCTTCAGCGCGATCGGATTGATGCCCGGCACCGGAATGTAAGTACCGATCCGATAAACCACCAACGCCCCGAGCAAGAAAAAAATACGCTGCTTCAGGTCGGTCATCTTACCGAGACCGCCCAAACCTCCAAGACTTGCCGCTGAACTCGCCATTATGCCTCGACTTTGCCGCCCGACTGCTCGATCGCGGCACGCGCCCCTTTCGTCACCCCTACACCCTTCAAGGTCACTGCTTTGGTCAGGCTGCCGGCGAGATACACCTTGGCGCGCAACGCCTGGGCTGGCGCCAGGTTCGCCGATTTAAGCGCGGCGAGGTCGATGACGGCTGAATCGACGCGCGCGAGATCGCTGAGTCGCACTTCCGCGGTGCTACCGCTCGCCATCGAATGGAAGCCGCGCTTCGGCAGCCGACGCTGAATCGGCATCTGGCCGCCTTCGAAACCAACTTTGTGAAAGCCACCGGCGCGCGCGTGCTGACCCTTATGCCCGCGTCCGCAAGTCTTGCCGAGACCGGAGCCGATGCCACGCCCGACGCGCTTTGGCGTCGGCTTCGAGCCGCGCGCGGGATGCAACGTATTGAGTCGCATGTCAGACTTCATCGCACTTCACCATGTAGCGGACCTCGCGAATCATTCCACGCACCGCCGGGCTGTCTTCCAGCTCGCGGCTGTCGTTTAGCCGCCGCAGTCCCAGACCGCGCACGCAGGCAATGTGGCGCTTGCCGGTGCCGAACGGGCTTTTAACCAGAACGACGCGAATCTTTTTCTTGCTCACGTCGCTCACCCGAGAATCTCTTCGATCGTCTTGCCGCGCTTGGCGGCGATCGCACCCGGGCTCTTCATCGCGGACAAACCCTTCAGCGTCGCACGCACGACGTTCACCGGATTGCGCGAGCCGATGCACTTCGCGAGCACATCCTGCACGCCGGCAACTTCGAACACCGCGCGCATGGCGCCGCCGGCGATGATACCGGTGCCGACCGAAGCCGGCTTCATCACTACCTTGGACGCGCCGTGGTTCGCCGTCACCGTGTGATAAAGCGTCGGGCCTTTGAGCTCGACTTTCGTCAGATTGCGGCGCGCGTTCTCCATCGCCTTGGCGACTGCGGCCGGAACTTCGCGCGCCTTGCCGGAACCGATACCGACGCGACCGGCGCCATCCCCGACGACCGTCAGGGCGGAGAAGCCGAACTGCCGGCCGCCTTTCACGACCTTCGCGACGCGGCGAATGTTGATCAGCTTCTCCTGCAGATTGTCGCGGGCTTCCGATTCGAATTGTGAGCTCATGCGTTTTCCTCAGAACTGCAGCCCGCTCTCGCGCGCGGCGTCGGCGAGCGCCTTCACGCGCCCGTGGTACTTATAGCCGGAACGGTCGAACGCGACCTCTTTGATGCCGGCGGCCACCGCGCGCTCGGCGATACGCTTGCCGATCGCCTTAGCCGCCTCGACGTTGCCGCCGGACTTGAGCGATTGACGCATGTCCTTCTCGAGCGTCGAGGCAGTCGCGAGCACGCGTGCGCCGCTCGCATCGATGACCTGAGCGTAAATGTGCTGCGAGGTGCGATGCACGCACAGACGATTCACGTTTAGGCCGCGGATGCGCCGGCGCACGCGCTGCGCGCGGCGATCGCGCTTTTCGGCTTTGATGTTCGTCGTCATCGATTACTTCTTCTTCGCTTCTTTACGGACGATTTGCTCATCGACATAGCGCACGCCCTTGCCCTTATAAGGCTCGGGTGGACGGAAACCACGGATCTCGGCCGCTACTTGTCCGACCAGTTGCTTGTCAGCGCCGCGCACGACCAGATTCGTCTGATCCGGGGCCTCGACCGTGATGCCGTCTGGAATTGCGTACACGATTGGGTGCGAGTAGCCGAGCGTTAGATTGACCTTTTTACCCTGCACCGCCGCGCGAAACCCGACGCCGATAATGGTGAGTTTCTTCTCAAAACCCGCGGTCACGCCGGCCACCATGTTGTTCACCAGCGCGCGCATGGTTCCGGAAACCGCGCGCGCGATCGTGCTGTCACCGCTGCGCTCGAAGCGCAACTGGCCGTCCGTCTGCGTCACGCGCACGAGCGGATGCACGTCGTACTTGAGACTTCCTTTCGGACCCTTGATGCTGATGCTCTGTCCGGCGAGCTGCACCTCGACGCCTTTCGGCACGGCCACCGGATTTTTTGCAATTCTCGACATGACCAATCCTTATGAGATGCGCGCGGCAAGCGCGCACCGGCTCGCCTCCCTCTCCCCCCGGGAGAGGGAATGAGGGTGAGGGATGCGAAGGTTCGACACGCTGTCCCTCACCCCATCCCTCTCCCGGAGGGAGAGGGAGAGTAAGTCCGCTGATGCGGGCCTTAATGATTTGGAGAGGGAGAGTATGTTCGCTGATGCGATCATATATCTATGAAACCACGCAGATCACTTCGCCGCCCAAACCCGCGGCGCGGGCGGCGCGATCGGTCATGATACCTCTGGAGGTGGACACGATCGCCACCCCAAGGCCCTCCTCCACGCGCGGCAACTTGTCCTTGCCGGCATAGTGGCGCCGACCCGGAACGCTCATGCGCTTTAGCTCCTCGATCACCGGGCGGCCGTCGTAGTACTTGAGCTTAACCTCGAGCACCCGTTTGACGTCGCCGGTCTCGGTAAAATCCTCGATGTAGCCCTCGTCCTTCAACACCTGCGCAATGGCGCGTTTCACGCGCGAGGCCGGCATACGCACCGAGACCTTCTCGGCGCCCTGGCCGTTGCGAATACGCGTCAACATGTCCGAGATGGGATCTGTCATCATGGGAGCGTTACCAACTCGCCTTGGTGACGCCCGGCGCATCACCGCGCATGATCGTCTCACGCAACTTCATCCGGCTCAGCCCGAACTTCCGATAGTACCCACGCGAGCGACCGGTCAACCGGCAGCGATTGCGCACGCGGATCGCGCTCGAGTCGCGCGGAAGCTTTTGCAGCTTGATCAGCGCGGCGTCGCGTTCCTCGGGTGCGAGCTTCGTGTTCTTCACCGCATCGCGCAACTCCGCGCGGCGGACGGCGTACTTGATCGACAGCGCTTTGCGCCGCTTGTCACGCTCGATCATGGATCTTTTTGCCATATTCCTAGCTCCGAATCGGAAACTGAAAACCATCAAGCAGCGCACGCGCCTCGCCATCGGTCTTGGCGCTGGTGACGATGGTCACGTCGAGCCCGCGGATTGCGTCGACCTTGTCGAAGTCGATCTCCGGGAAAATAATTTGCTCCTTGATGCCGAGCGAATAATTGCCGCGGCCGTCGAACGAGCGCGACGACAAACCGCGAAAGTCGCGTATCCGCGGAATCGCCACGTTGATCAGCCGATCCAGAAATTCGTACATGCGCGCCCCGCGCAGCGTCACGCGGCAACCGATCGGCCAGTTCTCGCGGACCTTGAAGACCGCCACCGACTTGCGCGCGCGCCGTATGTCCGCTTTCTGACCGCTGATGAGCGCCAGATCGGACGCGGCGTTGTCGATTACCTTCTTATCGGTCATCGCCTCGCCGACACCCATGTTGAGCGTGATCTTGGTGATGCGCGGCACCTGCATGACGTTCTGGTACCCGAACTTCTGCATCAGCGCCGGCACCACCGCGCTCCGATAATGTTCCTGCATTCGCGTCGCTGCCATGGGCTATGCCTACTTCGCGTCCACCACTTCGCCGTTGCTCTTGAAGTAACGCACCTTGCGGCCGTCCTCGAGCGTCTTGAAACCGACGCGTTCGGCCTTGCCGCTCGCCGCGTTGTACAGACCGATATTCGACCGATGGATCGGCGCCTCTTTGTCGATGATCCCACCAGTGACATTGCGCTGCGGGTTCGGACGCGTGTGGCGCTTGATCATGTTCACGCCTTCGACCACGACACGATCGTCGGTCAAAATGTGCAGCACGGTGCCGCGCTTACCTTTGTCGCGGCCCGCGCGCACCATCACTTGGTCACCTTTGCGTAGCTTTGCCATTTCCAACCTCAAAAATAGATTCTCACCCACTCCCCCTCTCCCTTCGCGGGAGAGGGATGGGGAGAGGGGGAACCGACATCCTCCACCCCTCGCCCCTCACCCCGCAAGGGGAGAGGGGAATAATTCGAAATCTCGCCCCTACAGCACCTCGGGCGCGAGCGAAATAATTTTCATGAACTGCTCGTTGCGCAGTTCACGCGTTACCGGTCCGAAAACGCGCGTACCCAGCAATTCGCGTTTGTTATCCAGCAGCACTGCGGCGTTGTCGTCGAAGCGAATCGCCGAGCCGTCGGGGCGGCGCACGCCCTTACGGGTACGCACGATCACCGCGTCATACACGTCGCCCTTCTTCACTTTGCCGCGCGGAATCGCTTCCTTCACGCTCACCTTAATGACATCGCCGATATTGGCGTAGCGGCGTTTCGACCCGCCGAGCACCTTGATGCACTGCACGCTCTTCGCGCCGCTGTTGTCGGCCACCGTCAGTACCGATTGCATTTGGATCATGGCCCGATCTCACAATTGATTCTCACCAATTCCCTCCTCTCTCCTTGAGGGAGAGGGATGGGGAGAGGGGTATCGCAACCCGGCCCCCTCACCCTCATTCCCTCTCCCGCCAGGGGAGAGGGAAGCGAGCCGAGCGCGCTGCGCGCGATCTCATTCACTTGGCGCGCGCTCGATGACTTTGACGAGACGCCAAGTCTTCGTCTTCGACAACGGCCGGCACTGCTCGATCATCACGAGATCGCCCTCCTTGGACTCGTTCTTCTCGTCATGCGCGTGCAGTTTGCTCCGCCGCGTCAAATATTTTCCGTACATCGGATGCTGCAGCCGGCGCTCGACCTGGACCGTGATCGTCTTCTGCATCTTATTGCTGACCACGCGCCCGGTCACGGAACGCGCGACTTTCAAGACTTCGGTTTTCGCTTGCTCGGTCATGCCTTGGCCTTGCGCTCGTGCATCACCGTGCGCAGCCGCGCGATGTTGCGCCGAACTTTCTTTAAGTTCGTGTTGTTCGGGAGTTGCCCGGTCGCATGCTGCATGCGTAGATTGAACTGCTCGCGCAGCATCCCTTGCAGCTCCTCGCGCTGCTTCGTTTCGTCCATTGCCCGCAGGTCTTTGGTTTTCATGCTATGCCCGCGCCACGAACGCGGTCCGCACCGGGAGCTTGGCGGCAGCCAGTGCGAACGCCTCGCGCGCCTGCGCCTCGTTCACGCCTTCCATCTCGTACAGCACCTTTCCGGGCTTAATCACCGCGACCCACAGCTCGACATTACCCTTGCCGCTGCCCATGCGCACTTCGAGCGGCTTCTTCGTGACCGGCTTGTCGGGGAACACGCGTATCCACACGCGTCCGCCGCGCTTGATGTAGTGGGTCAGCGCGCGCCGCGCCGCTTCGATCTGACGCGACGTTAGGCGCCCGCGCGTGATCGCCTTCAGGCCGAACTGGCCGAAGTTAACCTTATTACCGCGCTGCGCGAGGCCGCGGTTACGGCCCTTCATCTGCTTGCGATACTTCGTTCGTTTCGGTTGCAGCATGTTTTACTCTCAAGAAACCACAGATGCACACGGATGAACACGGATGCCAAACCCGTTTTTCCTCGATCTGTGTTTATCTGTGTGCATCTGTGGTTCCAAAATTCTTTAAACCGCCCCCGACTTCGGCGTCTCCGCCTCTTCAAGCTTCGGCTCGTCTTTGTCGAATATCTCGCCCTTGAATATCCAAACCTTGACGCCGATCTGACCGTAAGTTGTCGACGCCTCGGCGAATCCGTAGTCGATGTCCGCCCGCAACGTGTGCAGCGGGACGCGTCCTTCGCGATACCACTCGGTACGGGCGATTTCCGCGCCGTTCAGCCGACCGGCGACCATGATCTTGATGCCGAGCGCGCGCAGGCGCATCGCGTTCGTCACGGCGCGCTTCATCGCGCGGCGGAACATGATGCGCTTTTCCAGCTGTTGCGCGATGTTCTCCGCGACCAACTGCGAGTCCAGCTCGGGTTGGCGCACTTCTTGTACCGCGAGCGTCACCGGCACGCCGGCGAGACGCATCAGCTCCTGGCGCAGCTTCTCGATGTCCTCGCCCTTCTTGCCGATCACGATACCCGGTCGCGCGGTGTGCACGGTGATGGCGATGCTCTGCGCCGGGCGCTCGATGATGATCGAGCTCACCGCCGCGTGCGCGAGTTTCTGTTTCAAGAAGCTCCGGACTTTGAGATCGGAAATCAGGTTCTCGGTGTACGCGTTGTTGTTTGCGTACCAACGCGCGTTCCAGTCGCGAATAACGCCCAGTCGAAACCCGATCGGATTGACTTTTTGACCCATTACTTGCCTCCGCCCGCTTTGGCTTTGTCGGCCACGGTCACGGTGATGTGACAGGTGCGTTTCAGTATCCGCACGCCGCGCCCCTTGGCGCGCGCGTGAAATCTCTTGAGCGACGGACCGCCGTCGACGTAACTCGTCCGGACGTTCAGTTCATCCACGTCGG
>JBGPCS010000071.1:0-8999 GCA_041481875.1 Sulfurifustaceae bacterium | reverse complement strand
TTGCCGGTCGACACGAGCAACACGAACTCGTTGCCGTACAGGTGATAAAGATCCACGTCCTCTAAATTTAGTTCCTGCATGCGGTCGGCCGCTTCGCGGATGAGCTCGTCGCCCCGGCCGTAGCCGAGCGCGCCATTGATCTCGCGAAAGTTACTTAAGTTGACGACCATCAAGAATATCGGATTCCCGCGATCCAGCCGCTGCTGCAAGTCCTCGAGCAGACGATGCCGATTCGGCAGTTGCGTGAGCGAATCGTAGTAAGCGAGGCGCTGAATATGTTCGTGCGCCAGACGATGCTCGCGGCGTAACCTCATTTCCTTCAGCTCGCGCTCGACCGCGGGGATCAGGCGGCGGATGTCGTCCTTGATCAAATAGTCTTGCGCACCGAGTTTCATCAGTTGCACGGCGCGTTCTTCGCCGATGGTTCCGGAGACGACAATGAACGGCAGGTCGCGGTCGTGTCTGCGCACGAGCTGCAGCGCTTCCGTCCCGTCGAAATCCGGCGTGGAGAAATCGGAGAACACGATATCCCAGTGCTTGCGGCGCAGCGCATCGAGCAATCCATCGCGAGTATCGACGCGCTCGAGGTAAACGCGATGGCCAGCGTCTTCGAGATGCCGCGCGATACGTTGCGAGTCTTCCTCGGAATCCTCTACCACCAGGACTCGAAGACACTCGACGCTTTCCGTGCTCACAAATCGACCCCCGTCCTGACTGCAACGCACGCGGCCTTGGCACCGCGAAGATAGTGGAACTTAGTTAGAGAGAAGCGAACCGGTTAACTACGCCGGGCGTGACTGGATGCGAATAGCAATGTACACACGTTCTGTTCGCAGGCTCTCTTTGGGCGTTTCAGGAGGGTTCGGTGATCGGCCTCCCGGGCGAGGGCACTGTAACACGCTCGTTCGCTTCACACGACCTTATCGGCGCGCAACCGGGCGACATCATTTTCGGAATAACCCAGTTCACGCAACACCTCGTCGGTGTGCTCGCCGAGCAACGGCGCGCGCCGGCGGATGCTACCGGGCGTGGCCGAGAGACGGACGGCGGTATCCGCCAGTGGAACGGCCTTTCGCGTATTCGGGTACTCGACGTAGCGGAGCAACTGCCGGGCTTTGACCTGCGGGTCCGCGAGCACTTCGTCGATTTCCAGCACCGGGCCGGCGGGAATGCGCGCCGCTTCCAAATCGTCGATCGCTTGCGCCGTCGTTCGCGTTGCGAGCCACGCGTTCATCGCCTCGGTAATCGTCTCGCGGTTGTCGGCTCGGCTCAAGTCGTTCGCGAAGCGCGGATCGCCGATCAAGTCTTCGCGTCCAACGACCTTCGCCCAGCGCGCGAACATGTCGGGGCCGATAGCGTAGGCGACGATCCAGCCGTCCTGGGTTCGATACGTATCCGAAGGTGCGGTGTGAAAAGCGGCGTTGCCGCTCTGCTTGCGCACGATGCCTTTTACGTGGCGCTCCGCAAGGAACGCCTGCATGTACGTAATGCCGGTCGCGAGCAGCGATCCATCCACGATTTGTCCCGCGCCGGTCTGCGCGCGGTGGTACAGCGCGACCATCACGCCGAAGGCGGTGTGCAACGCGGTGCCGTAGTCTTCGAACGACACTTGCGCGCGCACCGGCGGACCGGGAAAACCGGTGATGCTCATGGCGCCGGACATTGCCTGCGCCACCGCGTCGAAGCCGGCGCGCTGCGCGTACGGTCCGTCGGGTCCGAAGGTGGAGATGCGCGCGAGGATGATGTCGGGCTTGATGGCGCGCACCGAATCGTAGTCGAGCCCCATTTTGTGCATCACGCTGATCGGCAGATTCGCGATCACGACGTCGGCGCCTTTTACTAATCGCCGGATGACTTCGGCGGCTCCGGACTTGGAGCTGTCGAGCGTCACACTGCGTTTGTTCCGGTTTAGCGAAAGAAACGCTGCACCTTCGCCGTCCTCCGTGATCGGCGCGGTGTAGCGGTCTTCGCTCCCTTGCCGGCGATCGATGCGGATGACATCAGCGCCCATATCCGCGAGGAGCATGCCGCAATACGGGCCCGCGATGAATCGGCCGAAATCGACGACGCGGATGCCGGCGAGAGGAGCGGGGGTGGACATTGCGTTCAGTGGTGCGAGAGTGGCGTGAGTTTGCCAGCGAATCGAACCGTCGTCAAAGACGTCGGTGCGCGATGATCGAGCCGGTTGGACACATCGTTACTGCCCCTGGTCCGCGCGCGCGCCTGCGGTCGGGTCGTAACGTTCGCGTAGAATGTTTTTTTGAACTTTCCCCATCGTGTTTCTTGGCAGATCGTCCACAAAGTACACGCACTTCGGGACCTTATAGTTGGCGATGTCACGCTTGAGGCGCTGGATCACGTCGGTCTCCGTGATCGCAGCTCCAGCTTCCCTTACGATTACCGCCGTGACTGCTTCGCCGAAGTCGGGATGCCGTATCCCGATCACCGCCGATTCGACCACGCCCGGCATCTCATCGATCAACGCCTCGACTTCTTTCGGATACACGTTGTAGCCGCCGGTGATGACCATGTCCTTCGAGCGACCCACAATCGTGAGGTAGCCTCTTGCGTCCACCTTGCCAAGGTCGCCGGTCCGGAAATAGCCGTCCGGGGCGAACTCCGTGTGCGTTTTTTCCGGCATGCGCCAGTAGCCCTTGAAGACGTTTGGGCCCTTTACTTGCACATGACCGATGGTGTCGATTGGCGCAACGTTGTCAAAATCGTTCACGACGCGCACCGAGATGCCCGGCAACGCCGCGCCAACGGTTCCACCGATGCGCTCGCCGTGCAACGGGTTCGACGTGTTCATGCCGGTCTCCGACATGCCGTAACGTTCGAGTATCGTGTGCGCGGTGCGCTCGCGGAAGGCGTCGAAGGTTTCCGCGAGCAACGGTGCGGAACCGGAAATAAAAAGGCGCATGCTCCGGCAAGCGCCGCGTGTCAGCCCTGACTCGGCGAGCAGACGCACGTAATAAGTCGGCACGCCCATAAAGACGGTGGCGCGCGATAGATACTCGATCGTCCGATGGGCGTCAAATCTCCTCAAGAAATACATCTTGCTCGAACTAAGCAAGCCGAGATTCGCCGCGACGAATAAACCGTGAATGTGAAACAGCGGCAGCGCGTGCACGAGTACGTCGGTAGAGGTGAAACCCCAGTGATCGAGCAGCGTGAGCGCATTCGAGGCGAGATTGCCGTGCGTCAGCATCGCACCCTTCGGGCGGCCGGTTGTGCCGGAGGTGTAGAGAATCGCTGCGAGATCATCCGCCCGCGTCGGCACGGCGGCGAATTCGGCGGGTGTGCGGTACATCGCGTCGCGCAACGTTCCGCCGCCGTCCTCGTCGATCGTGTATACGCGCGGCGTCCCAGCCGCGGCGGCGAGTCGCCGAGCGGAGTGCAAGGTGGCCGGCGTGCAAAGCAGAATCGCCGGTTCGGCGTTCTGGAGAAAATATTCGATCTCCACCCGCTGGTAAGCAGTGTTGAGCGGAAGATAGACCAAGCCGGCGCGAACCGTTGCGAGATAGACGAACAAAGCTTCCGGCGATTTTTCCACCTGTGACGCAACGCGATCCCCGGGCGCCAGCCCGAGCTCCGTAAAGAAGCGTGCGTATCGCGCTGTCTCTCGCTCGACGTCGGCATACGTGTATACCTTTCCGGACTCCGTTTCGATGCACGTACGGGAGGGCTCCTGCAGGAAGCGCGACGCGAGCAGACCGTAGACGTTGGCGTTCATCAGCGCGACAGCGGCCTCTGCTGATTCGGCAGCCAAGTGGCGATCTCGGGAATGAAACAAAGCACGACGATTGACAGCATCATGATCGCGATAAACGGCAGTACGCCCCGCATGATTTTTCGCAGCGGAATATCCGGCGCAATGCCGTTGATCACGAATAGATTGAGCCCGACCGGCGGATGGATCAGGCCCATTTCCATCAGGATCGTCATGATGATGCCGAACCATATCAAGTCGAAGCCGTGCGCTTTCAGCGCCGGCAGAATGATAGGCGTTACCATCAGAATGATCGCCACAGGCGGCAGAAAGAACCCCAGCACGATAAGCAATACATTCAGCCAAAAGAAAAACATCCACTTGGACATATCGAGCGTCACCAGCCATTCGGCGACGCTCTGAGTGATGTGCAGATAGCTCATCACGTAGGTATAGAGAAATGACATCGCGATGATCAGCATGACCATGCACGACTCGCGCACGGTGCCACCGAGAATCGCTTTGAGTTCGCCCCAGCGGTAACACGAGTAGATCAGCATCACCATGACGAGCGCCGCGAACGCGCCGATGCCGGCGACTTCCGATGGCGTTGCCCAGCCGCCGTAGAGCGCCATCATGATGAGCAGAATCACCACCAGGAACGGCGCAAAGCGCGGCAGCGTTTCCAGCCGCTCCTTCCACGTGAAATTTTCTACTTCGAGCGAGGCCGCTCCCGCGCCCGACGCGCGGCCGGCACGCAGTGCCCGCTTCTCGCGGTGGTGTTTGTGGGCGACCCAAAAGATAAACAGCACCGTCAGCAAAAATCCGGGGCCGAAGCCCGCCAGGAACAATTTGCCGATCGATTGCTCGGCGGCCAGACCGTAGAGAATTAGCGTCAGGCTCGGAGGGATAAGAATGCCGAGCGTTCCCCCGGCGGCAATAAGGCCGGTTGCCAGCTCCTCGGAGTAGCCGCGCGAGCGCATTTGTGGAATGCCGGAGGAACCGATCGCCGAGCACGTCGCGGGGGAAGAGCCGCACATGGCCGCGAACATCGAGCACGCCATGACGTTCGCCACGCCCAAGCCACCCGGCACTTTATGCAGCCAGCGATTGAGCGAGTTGTACAGATCCGCTCCGGCGCGAGACTTTCCGACGGCGGCGCCCATGAGCACGAACAATGGGATCGTGAGCAGCGTGAAATTGTCGAGCTCGGCGTAGATAGTTTCCGCGACTTGCCCGAGGGTGATCGACGGCATAAAAAGGTACATGAACACGAGGGCGACGGTGCCAACGGCGAAGGCGATCGGCATGCCGCTGAAGAGCAGGACGAATGTCGCGATGGCATAGAGAATCCCGATCTCAAGCACGCCCACGCGATGTCTCCGAACGGTTTCCCCGGTTGTCGTCGATCATTTGGATCAACAGCTGCACCGTGAGCAGCGTCATGCCGATCGCCATGAAGGAATAGGGGATCCAGAGCTTCGGACCCCACATGGAATTGCTGACCTTGCCCGTGACCCACGCCTCGTGAAAAAACTGCCACGAGTTCCAGCTGATGAAGGCGCAGAAAAGAAGCGATACGGTGTCGGTGACGAAGAGACGCCAGCGGTTGAGGCGTGCCGGCAGCACGCCTTGCAGAACTTCGATCGCGACGTGACCGCGATGCAATTGCGTGTAGCCGGCGCTCATGAAGGTGGAAACGATGAGCAGCATCACCGCAACTTCGATCTCCCAATCGGTCGCCCAGCCGAGCCAGTAGCGCACGACGACTTCGAACACGAGTATTCCGGCACACACGACGATGACGACACCGGAGAGATAGCCCATGAAAGTGTTGAAAGTCGCGACGATCTGTCGGAAGGTTTGCCAATGCTTTTGCATTTTTCCGCCGGTGGCGTCGTTGCGGAGATACGCTGTCTTATGTCATTCCCGCGAAAGCGCGCGAAGCGGGAATCCAGATAGTTTTGGGTGGGCGCGTCGATTTCCTATTCCGCCCTGCTGACCGCAACGATTAAAGTATCTGGATCCCCGCTTTCGCGGGGATGACGCATTCGCCGTCGGCGAATGCGTCACTTTACCGCCAGCGCCAAGTCGAGGAGTTTCTTTCCGTCCTTCACCTTCTCAACGAAATCCTTGAATGCGCTGTCCTCGGCGAACTTGCGCCACTTCAGGAACGCCGCTTGATCCATGTCCACGACCTTACTGCCGGCTTTGCTGTACACCTCGACGACGCGATCGTCATCTTTGCGCGCTTCGTCAGTGCCGAATTTTTCCAAGCTCAAACCGACGTCCATAATGGCCTTTTGGTGCTCGGGCTTCAGTGAATCGTAGACGGTCTTCGACATCACCAGCGGCTCGAACATGTACCAGAACGTGTACTTGCGCCCGGCGGTGAGCGCTCGGCTGACCTCGTGCAATCGAAAGCTGATGAGCGAGGTGCTGGAGGTCACGGCGCCGTCGAGCACGCCGGACTGCATGGCGCTGTAGATTTCGTTCGACGGCACGTTGGTGATCGCGGCGCCCGCCGCGTTCAGCATCATGTCCATTTCTTTGCTGCCGCCGCGGAGCTTCAAGCCTTTGGCATCTTCCGGATTGAGTATCGGTCCCTTCGCGCACGCGATGCCGCCCGCTTGCCAAACCCACGTCACGATCTTGATGCCCTTGTCCTCGACGATGCGAGTGAGCTCCTTGCCGATCGGCTCGCTCTTCCAACGCAAGCCTTGTTCGTAGCTGGTCACGAGCGTCGGCATGAGGCCGATATTGACTTCCGGCACTTCGCCGCCGCCGTAGGCGAGCGGCAGCACCGACATGTCAAGCGCGCCCTTGCGCAGCGCACCGAATTGACTGAAGGTTTTCACCAACGAGCTGGAGGGGTAGATCTCGAACTTGAGTTGCCCGCTCGTACGCTTTTCGACTTCGGCGGCGAACTTGCGCGCCAAGCGGTCGCGAAAGTCGCCCTCGTCGCCCTGGCTGGCAGGAAATTGGTGCGAGATCTTGAGCACGTGTGGCGCATCCGCCGCCACAGCGTGTCGACCCATAATCGCCGCGACAGGCGCGGCCGCGAGTCCGCGAAGCAGGGAACGACGGGTACGGTTCATGATGTCTCCTTGTGATGAAAGAATGGCGACCGGGCGGTCGGACTGACGCGGACAAACGCCGAGACACGGCATTCACGCTCCGCGTCCCTACGATAGGCATAGACTTTAACCAACAAAATTTTCTTTGTACACGCTTGCCTGACGTTATTCGGACACGAACCGCTTTGGCTGCGCCCGTTCGCCAGTCGACCGGAGGGAAACGCCCAGGCAGGGTCGATCGTGCGTCGCGGCCGGGACGTACCATTCGGTCGATAGCGTGCCTTCATGGCTGGTGGCTGGTCCGATATGGCGAACGCGTGCGCTTGGCGTGCTCGACCAATCGCGCGCGGTTGAGTAGCGGACTCAGCGGTGTTCCGGGAATATTTCTTGTAAGAGAGCGACGAGAGTCTTCTGGTCGCGTCCGCTCAGGTGGCGCGTCAAATGCCGCTCGTGCTCGGCGACGCGCGGCTTGAGCCGCTGCAACAAGCGTTTTCCTTTGGCGGTGAGAAACAGCGCTTTGGAGCGGCGGTCGCCGTTCGCGGCGCGGCGCTCGACCAGCCGGACCGCTTCCAGGTTGTCGATGACGTTCACGACGCTCGAGCGGTCGAGATGAATGGCGTTCGCGAGATCGGTCTGCTTCATCCCGGCGTTGGCCTCGATCAGCACGAGCACGCCGAACAAGCCCGGTGTGATCGCATACTTGCCGAGACGTTGCTTGAAGTCTCGAAAGATGGCGATTTGGGCGAGGCGGAGCTGATAGCCGACCAACGTCGGCAGCAATCCGCGGTCCACGCCGTTCGTTTTTCTGACGGTCATCGATTTCCCGGCCATCGGTTGGCAGCGCTGGCGTAGGGGGTTCATTATACGAACGCATCGCCGGATATCAAATTGTTTGATATCCATCAAATTGTGCATTAGGCTGGGGAATCATGCGGGTAGAATCGATTCGCCGGAGAACCCGTTGGATCCAACGATTCGGATAATGACCGATCCGCCGCAGACGTTCGCCGCGATGACGGGAGAGACCATCCTGACGAACGCGCTGCGGGCGGGCATCGCGTTTCCGCACAACTGCCAATCCGGCAACTGCGGGGCGTGCAAATGCGAAATGGTGGAGGGCGACATTCTCGAGCTATCGTATTCGGAGTACGCACTGAGTCCCGACGAGCGCGCGCGCAATCTGATCTTGGCCTGTCGCGCGCAAGTGTGGGGCAATTGCACCGTGCGGCTGCTCGACGCCGAAGAGACGGTGCTGCATCCTTCGCGCGTGTTGCAGTGTCGCGTCGTTTCGCTGAGCGATCTCACGCACGACGTCAAGGGGCTGAAACTTTCGATCGAAGCGGGCGGTCCGTATACGTTTTCCGCGGGACAGCACGCGCGTCTCAAATTCGGTCCCGGGATTCAGGAACGCAACTACTCGATGGCCAACCATCCCGACGCCGGTTCGCTCGAATTTCACGTACGCGCAGTGCCGCGCGGCCAGGCGAGCGGATATGTGTTTACCAGCCTGCACGTCGGCAATGAGGTGAAGGTGTCGGGCCCGCTGGGCAACGCGTACCTGCGCGACAAGCACAGTGGGCCGATACTCGCGGTCGCGGGTGGAAGCGGCATGGCCCCGATCAAGTCGATTTGCGAAACGGCGTTACGCGCCGATCCCGAGCGACGCATCTGTTTCTACTTCGGTGTACGCGACGAACGCGATATCTATCTCGAAGCGTATCTGCGCGAGCTGGCACGCCGGCACCGGAATTTTTCGTTCGAGATCGCCCTGTCGCAGCCGCAGCAGAAATCGGGTCGCCGCCGCGGGATGATTCGCGACGCGATCGCCGCCGATTTCTCGACGTTCGACGACTTCAAGGTTTACGTGGCGGGGCCGCCGCCGATGGTCGAATCGGTGCAGCAATTGTTGCTCGATAAAGGCATGGCGCTGCGCGATATTCACGCGGACGGTTTCTACAGCCAAGCCGACGACGGGTTCAATTTGACGTAGGACGACACCGATGGCGAGCAATAGCTTGAACGGAGCCGTAGCGTTGGTTACCGGCGGCGCGCGCGGAATCGGCCTGGCGATTTCGCGACAGCTACACGCATTGGGCGCGCAAGTGATCGTGGCCGACAACGGCGTTTCCATTGGCGGCGAGAATCCGGATCCCGTGGTGGCGGAGAGAGTAGTGGCGGAGCTGGGCGCGCGCGCGGCGGCGTTTACGTTGGAC